>JALDXM010000102.1:0-7149 GCA_032155085.1 Actinomycetota bacterium
CGCACCGTCCTGATCGACCACGATCACGTCGTTCGGAAACACCGCGACGCCGCCCGCGTTGATCTCGCCGATTGCCTTCTGAGCCTCATCGCAGTCACGCTCCTCCACCACCTCGACCACGTTCCCGGAGTCGCCACGGATCACCCGCCCGTAGCCGGTGGGGTCATCGAACACAGAGGTCACCATGCGGGCGGCGACGTCGTCGGGCCTGTCGGCGAGACGGGACAACAGGTCGGAGCCGATCAGCGGCATATCGCCGTAGAGGACGAGGATGGTGTCGTCGGGCGGGACCTCACCCAGTGCATCGAGACCCACGCTGGCGGCATGGCCGGTGCCGAGTTGCTCGTCCTGGATCGCGACCGTGACGTTGGGGTTGAGATGGGCTCTCACCGCGTCGGCTCCATGGCCGAGGACCACGACGGTGCTCGCCGGCTCCAACGAGTCGACCGCCTCGAGTACCCAGCCGATCAGCGTTTTCCCCGCCGCCACGTGGGCCACTTTGGGCAGGTCGGACATCATCCGCTTGCCCTGGCCGGCGGCGAGGACGATCACATGGGTCGGCAAGGATTACCTCTCTGTCTTCGGGCTGGGGGGGCAGGACTCGAACCCGCTCCGGCAGGACCAAAACCTGCAGTGCTACCGGTTACACCACCCCCCAAAGAGCGTTCGACGTTTTACGTCTACGTTCCAGGTGGTTGCCCGGACAGGTTAACGGTGGACCCATCCGAAACCCGCTCCGGCAGGACCCAGTACCTGATGGTGCTACCGGTCTGTTGACCCTCCGATCGATAGTAAGTATTTTGCATTGTGCAGGACAGTGTCTGATCTGCTTGCTTGGTGGCGGGACCAAGCCCTGAACGGAGGAGCACAGGATGACCGGTGAACCGAAACGACGACTGCTAGCAGTCGTCGTGGTACTTGGGATGGTGATGGCCGCTTGCGCCAGTGAGGGAGGTGACACCAGCACCACGGCTGGTGAGGGTGGCACAACCGTCGCCGGTGGCGGGGACAGCGAAGCGCTGCAAGTGTGGGTCACCCGCGATTACTACATACCGCCCGACAACTTCGACAGCTTCACCGAGGAGACCGGGGTCGCGGTCGAGTGGAACCTCCAGGCCAACGACGACATCTTCCAGCAGTTCCAGAGGATGGCCGACGCCGGTCAGGCATTGCCGGACATCCTCGGCGCCGAAGACGCCTTCTTGATCGGCAGCTATGTCGAAGCCGGCTTCATCGAGTCCCACGACGAGATCGCCGCGGCCTGGGAGGCCGAGGACCCGGACCAGTTCGGCACGCTCCTACCTTTGGTCTGGGAGGAGACCGCCATCGACGGGATGAAGACTGCTATGTCGGTCACTTCCAACTTCGACCTCTTCTATTACAACAGCGCGTGGTTCGAGGAAGCCGGAGTGACCGCCCCCTTCGACTCGTTGGACGCAGTCCTCGAAGGCATGAGGGCAATGAAGGAATCGCGGCCTGATGGCATCCCCCTGACGGTGCAGGCCCGGGCCGGCGATGGCGTGACCACTCTCAAGACGGTCCTTGCCGCCGCAGGCACGCCCTTCAATGGCCCCATCCCTGATCTCACGTCAGAAGGTGGCCAGTACACCATTCAGTGGTTCCTCGATGCGGCCGCCGAAGAGCTCCTGCCTCCTGAGGCCATCTCCTGGGGTGAGGACGAGGCCAGAGGCGCATTCATCTCGGGTGACGCCGGGATCATTCTCGACGGCTTCACCACCGCAGGTGACTTCAACGACGTTGAAGGCTTCACCTATCCGGACGTGTGGAGCCTCACTCCCGTGCCACTCTCCGAAGGCGGCGTCGCTCTCAACGCGGCCCGGAGCTGGGCCGTGCTGGCCGGGACCGATCAGCCAGAAGAGGCTGCCCTGATCCTCCGCTACATCGCGGAAACCGACAACCTGGTCGAGGCCGCCGGGAACGGCTCCGTACCGATGCGCCAGACCGAAGCGATCAACGATCCCCGTCTCCAGGAGATCTGGCCTTTCTTCACCGAGGAAGTGAAGGAGGCCTATCTGGGTAGCACGCCGACACCGGTTGGTGAGAACGCCGGAGACGTCGAGGCGATCCTCGAGCAGATGTTTGGCGAGATCGTGGTCGGAACCGACAAGAGCGCAGAGGATCTGGCCGCGGAATACCAGCCGCAGTTGGACGAGACGGCGCCCTGATATCAAGCCGTGGGAGGACACACCCGCGTCCACCAGCAGTGGGCGCGGGTGTGCCACGCTTCGGCCCCTATGAGGGGCACTGAATGACGGCGAGCACCATCACCAGGCCGAGACGCTGGCTCCGACGCCCGGATACCGGCGGCGGCGGGCGTGACAACAACGCCCTGATCGGGCAGAGCAAGGCAACGCCCTATCTGTTCAGCCTGCCGGCCATCTTCCTCGTGGCCGCAATCCTTGGCTTCCCCGTGATCTACGGGACCTGGCAAAGCCTGTATCGGGCCCCGAGCCTCGCCGAGGACGAAGTGTTCGTCGGGTTCGAGAACTACCTCGACATGTTCTCGGGCCCGGACTTCTGGCATGCACTGAACCGGACGGCCATTTTCGTATTCGGCTCGCTGATCCTCGGCACCGTGCTCGGCCTGCTTTTCGCCTTCGCCCTCTTCCGGGTGGTGGGCAAGCTCCGCTTCCTGCGGGCGGTGACGGTGGCGCCCTACATCATCTCCAACGTGGCCGCCGCGGTGATGTTCCGGCTGCTGTTCAACAGCCAGTTCGGGGCGGTCAACCAGGTGATCGAGTTCTTCGGAGTGGATGGGCTGGGCTGGCTGAGCGAGCCGGCGCTGGCCATGTTCGTGGTGATCGTCGCCCAGGTCTGGACCGACCTCCCCCTGACCATCCTCGTCCTCCTCGGTGGCCTGATGACCGTCGACAAGTCCTACATGGACGCGGCGCTGGTCGACGGCGCCACCGGCTGGACCCGCGCCCGCTCGATCGTCATCCCGTTGCTCACGCCGCAGCTTGTCATCAGCACCGTCTGGCTCAGCTACTCCACGCTGACCGGGCTCGGGGTCATCCTGGCCATGACCGGTGGTGGCCCCCTCCTCGCCACCCAGACCCTGGCGATGGAGATGTACACCGTCGCCTTCCGCGAGCTGGAGTTCAACCAGGCGCTGGCTATCGCCACGTTCATCCTGGTCCTAAACGCCCTGCTGACCCTGGTCTATGTGGGCGTGGCCCGACGTTACGAGTACGAGCAATGACCGCGATGCAGAGCCCGGGCGATCCTCCGTTGGCCACGCAGACCGCTGCCGCCGCCCGGGCAGTGACAGGCACGGCGCCGGAGTCCCGACCGCCGGCTGGGGGCCGATTCAAGCGGGGCACCCGTCAGGTTCTCCTGGCCCTCCCCCTCGTCGCCCTCGTGGTGTGGACCCTGGCCCCGTTCGTCGTGACGACGTCGGTCAGCTTCAAGGAGAAGGGAGAGGTCTTCTCGGCTCCGAGCATCATCCCGGAGAGCCCAACGCTGGCCGCATACCGCGAGGTCCTCTCCAGCGAGAGCTTCACATCGTCGTTCGCCAACAGCGTGATCGTCGGCGTAGGCACCACCGTTCTCACCCTTCTGATCGGCGTTCCCGCTGCCTATGCCTTTGCCCGTTTCAGGTTCCGTGGCCGGCACCTTCTCCTCCTCTTCACCCTCCTCCCTCGTCTCGTGCCGAGCCTTGGCATCATGGTCCCTATCTACCGGCTGGCGGTTGCGGCCGGCGCCCTCGACAAACGCAGCACGCTCATCATCGTCTACACCGGGATGCTGCTTCCGCTCGCCGTGTGGCTCATGGTCGGGTTCTTCCAGCAGATCCCGCGCGACATCGAGGAGGCGGCCAATGTCGACGGGGCGACGCTGTGGACCCGGCTCCGCTACATCGTCGCACCGCTGGCCGCCCCGGCCATGATCACCATCGGCGTCCTCGCCTTCCGTGAGGCATGGAACGAGTTCACCCTGGTCCTGGTGCTCACGAGCACGCCAGGGCGGAGGACCCTCCCCTTCGAGCTATACCTGATGCAGGGCATCGAGGGCCTGGCCAACTTCCCAGCCGAAGCGGCGTTCACCATCCTCACCGTGCTCCCCTTCATCCTGGTCTACACCCGCGTGGAGAGATACGTCGTGGCCGGCCTCGTATCCGGGTCAGGCAAGTAGGGACCGGGCGCGCCTCCCGCTCGTGAGCAAAATCCTCGTCTCGGAGTACCTCCCCGGCGAGCATCTCGAGCGTCTTCGGTCCCGGCACGAGGTGGTGTACGACCCGGACATGGCCACCGATCGATCGCGGCTTCTCGAGCAGGCGGCCGATGTGGAGGCGATCTTCACCCGAAACCGCACTCGGGTCGACCAAGAGCTGATCGACACCGCCCGCAGACTGCGAGTGGTGGGGAGACTCGGCGTTGGCCTGGACAACATCGACATGGAGGCGTGCAGTGCCGCGGGCATTCGGGTGATCCCGGCACAGGGAGCCAACGCGGTCTCCGTGGCAGAGTACGTGATCGGCGCCATGTTCGTGCTCGTGCGCGGGGTCTACGGGATGACACCGTCGATGCTCACCGGCGAGTGGCCCCGTCAGGGTCATGCCTTTGGCCGTGAGCTGATGGGCAAGACGCTCGGCCTGATCGGCTTCGGGTCGATTGCCCGGGAGGTGGCGAGCCGGGCCGCTGCCCTGGGGATGATGGTCGTTGCCCGCGACCCGTTTCTGTCCCAGGACGACTCCGCCTGGGCCCCGGTGCGTCGTGCCGATCTCGACGAGGTGCTCGCCACTTCCGACGTGGTCAGCCTTCACGTGCCACTCGACGAGGGGACGCGGGGCCTGATCGATGAAATGGCGCTGGCCAGGATGAAGCCGACCGCCATCCTCATCAACACCTCGCGCGGTGGCATTGTCGATGAGACCGCACTTACCGCAGCGCTCCGCAACGGCAAATTGGGTGGGGCCGCGCTCGATGTGTTTGCCACCGAGCCGTTGGGCCCGGAGGCGGCGGCAGTCTTCACCGACACCCCAAACCTCCTCCTCACCCCACATGTCGCCGGGAACGCGCGTGAGGCGGTGGAGCGGGTGGCAACGATGATCGTGGAGGCAGTGCTGGAAGATCTCGACCGTTAGAGGATCAGACGCTCCTCGTACTCCACCCGGGAGAGGAGATGGGGGTCACTGTCGGTGACCAGGATCATGTCCTCGATGCGGACCCCGCCACCGCCACGGATCCCCGGGACCCACACCAGTGGCTCGACCGCGAACACCATGTTGGGCTCGAACTGGTAGGTCGTCGCTCCCGGCAGTGTCTCGCCGATATAGGGAGGCTCGTTGGCCCCCATCCCGATCCCGTGCCCGATGAAGAGGCTGAAGAGGTGGTCCTCGAGACCGTGCTCGGCGATCTTGGCGATGATGGCGTCGGCGCAGTCCTGGTTGGTGTTGCCCGGTCTCATCTTGTCGATCCCGGCCATGAGCCCCTCGTATACCGCGGTGTAGATCTCCTTCTGCTCCTGCGAAGGCTTGCCGACGATGGTGGTCCTCCCGATGTCGGCGAAATAGCCGTTCCACATGGCGCCGATGTCGATGAAGCAGAGGTCCTGGTTGCGGATGATCTTGTCGGTGGCGAGGCGATGGGGTGGTGACATGTGCTCGCCGGTGGCGACGAACGGAGTGATGACGTGGGCCATCTCCCCGCCCAGTTGGAACAGGGTCTGCATCGCGTCAGCTGCGACGTCCAGCTCACGTCGGCCGGCCCTCGTCTCGTCGAGGGCGCGCTGGGTCACCGAGTCACCAATGGCGCACGCCTCCTCGATGACGGCGACCTCTTGGTCGGTCTTGATCCACCGAGCCCGTTGCATGACGGTGTCACCGTCGATCAGCTCGAGATCGGGCAGATGGGCACGCATCGAGTCGATGAAGGAGATGTTGGCTTGGTCCACCGCCAGCCGACCGACCGTCAGCCCTCTCTTCTCGAGCAGAGGGATCAGGATGTCCTTGACGAACCCGTCCACTAGCTCTCGCTGTTCCATGATCGGCACTGCATGGGCCTCGCCGATCCAGCTCATCCCAAAGCGAGCCTTGTCGATCTCGCCGCCGGAGCCGAGCAGCACCGGGTCTTCGCCCGGTGTGAGCAGGGCGCCGTTCAACGAGGTCGTCTTGCCCGCGATCAGCTGTGCGCGCAGCGAGGTCAGATAGCGGACGTTCTCGTCTTTCCAGACCAGGACCGCATCAGCATCGGACCCGGCCAGGGCATCTTGGGCCTTCTCCACCCGCTGACGTCGGAGCTCAGCGAAGTCGTAACGATCTTCCCAGTCGACGGCAAAAGGGCCTTTCGCGTATCCGGAGATCGCTCTACCTCCAAAGTTCGTCAGGGCTGCTTGTGATCGTCGCCCTGGATCACATGTTCTATATTCGGTATAGTACACGGCGTGGAAGACCGTCTCCGTCTCGACATCTCGAGCTCTCGGCGGATCACGGCGGTCGATCTGGTTCGCGACGCGCTGAGAGCCGCCATCCTCCGCGGTGACCTGCCGGGGGGCTCGCGTCTGGTGCAAACGGAGATCGCCAGTCAGCTCGACGTGAGCACCACACCGGTGCGGGAGGCGATGCGGGACCTGGCAAGCGAGGGGTTGATCACCCTCGACAGTCATCGGATCGGCACCGTCCGCAAGCCGGACTGGGACGAGATGGAGGAGATCGTCGCCATGAGGCGCGCCATCGAAGGTCTCGCCATCGAGCGAGCCATGGCCGGGATCACGGCCGAGGAGCTGGCCGAGGCCCGGCGAATCGCCACCGATCTCGCCGAAGAGGAGGATCTCGGGTCCTGGGTCCAGGCCAACATCCGCTTCCACTCGGTGTTCCATCGGGCCACCCGGGGTCGAAGGCTCTCCGGTGTGCTCCTCGCCCTGGAGGAGGCGGGCGGGGTTTTCGTCGCCCAGGCGCAGCAGCTCCATCCAGAGATCAGGCGAAGGGCGGTGGAAGACCACTTTGCTCTCCTCGAAGCCTTCACTAGGGGTGACGCCGCTCGGGCCCTGGAGATCCAGAACGAGCACGTGGGCCTGCCTCTCGAGGCATTCGCTCTGGACCAGTCCGACTAGTCACAAGCTCACCAGAGGAGCGAGTACTTCTCCTTCATCGCCGACATTCCCTCGGTCACGAGCTTCACGTCGTTG
>JALDXM010000103.1:0-7112 GCA_032155085.1 Actinomycetota bacterium
GTCTGGAGGACGACGCCGAAATCCATCTCGCAGACGGTACCGGACACCCCGGGCAGATCCGACCAATCCGACTCGACACTTGTTGCGAACTGTCGGCGAAAGGAGGCTCGATGAGCTACGTCAAGACCTACGCAACCATCCTGGGATGGACCTTCGTCGTCGTCGCGGTAGCCGGTTTCTTCCTGACCGGGTTCGGTGATTTCTTTGGTGTGGACGGCGAGACGCTGATCCTGTTCGGGATAAACCCTGCCCACAACGTGATCCACCTGGTGCTGGGCGCCACCTACCTGATCGGGGCCCGCGCCACCGAGGCGGGGCCCCGGGCCGTGGTTCTCGTTCTTTCCTCGGCTTATCTGCTGGTGGGGGTCCTCGGTCTGCTGTTGATGGACACAAGCGCCAACATCCTGGCGATCAACCAGGCGGACAACGTCCTCCATCTGGCCGTTGGCGCCCTGGGCATCGCAGTGGTGGCGTTCTCCAGCCAAAAGGAGGCTCCGGCGAGGGCGGCCTGATCCTCACCGAGACGCGGCTGGAAGGGGCCGGGCGGGACCACGGGTGGGCAAGTCACACCGGGGCCCCGTCCAGCCCCGGTTAACGTGTTGGGCTCGGGGGCGAGGCATAGTCGGACAGAAGTCACGGCCGGACAGGAGCGAGTTTGGCACTCCCGATCTCGGACCAGACAAGGTTCCACCCACTCTCCGGGTCGATCGACCTGGAGAGTGGGGAGACGCTCGAGGGTGTTCAGGTGGGCTACCGGACTTGGGGTGAGCCAAGCAGCGAGGCCACCCTGATCTGTCACGCCCTCACCGGCAGTGCCGACGCCGACGAATGGTGGGAGGGTCTGTTCGGGCCCAGCCGCACCTTCGACCCCGACCACGACTACATCATCGCCAGCAACGTGCTGGGTGGCTGTTATGGCACGACCGGACCGACGTCGACCCGGCCCGGATCGAGTGAGTGGTACGGGCGAGACTTCCCACGGGTCACGATCAGGGACATGGTGGAGGTGCAGGCCCGATTGATCGAGCACCTTCAGGTGGAGAAGCTACGTCTCGTGATCGGCGGCTCCATGGGCGGCATGCAGGCCCTCGAGTGGGCCGCGATGTATCCCGATCGAGTAGGTGGCGCGGTGGCGATCGGCGTCGGGTCCCATCACTCTGCCTGGAGCGTTGCCTTCTCCGAGGCCCAGCGGGCGGCAATCTGGGCCGACCCGAAGTTCCTCGACGGTGCCTACCTGCCCGAAGAACGCCCGGATAATGGCCTGGCGGTTGCCCGGATGATCGCGATGATCTCTTACCGGGGCCGGGCCAACTTCGAATCGCGCTTCGGCCGCAAGACGCTCGAGGACGAGTTCGAGATCCAGTCGTATCTTCGTTACCAAGGGCAGAAGCTGGTTGGCCGGTTCGACGCCAACACCTACCTGCGTTTGGTGGACGCGATGGACAGCCACGACCTGGCCCGTGGAAGGGGGGAAATGGCCGATGTGCTGACCGGGATGAAGACACCGTTTCTCACCGTGGGCATCTCGAGCGACATCCTCTATCCGGCCACTGAGGTGGAGGAACTGGCCACCGCCCTCCCCAACGCCCGGTACCAGATGCTTCACGCACCACAGGGTCACGACTCCTTCCTGATCGACATGGCCAATCTCGACGGGATCGTCAGCCGCTTCAAGAACGACCTCGCCCGCGGGATCACCCCTGCCGACGACCTGGCAACAGGGGCCGGGCGAGGCTCATCCTGGGCTTTCTGAGTGGTGAGTGGTGAGTGGTGAGTGGTGCGCGCTCTGCCGCTCCAGCTTCTGCCTGAAACCGGCGTGGTCGACGGCTCGGGCAGGCTCAGCATCGGTGGGTGTGACGTCGCCGAGCTCGGGGACGACTACGGCACGCCGCTCTTCGTATACGACGAGGAACATCTTCGCAATCGTTGTCGGGAGGCGGTCGCCGCCTTCCCGGATGGTGTCGCCTATGCCACCAAGGCGTTCCTGTGCGGTGCGATGGCGCAGCTCGCCCATGAGGAAGGGTTGTATCTCGATGTGGCGACGGGAGGCGAGATCCACGTTGCCCTCGCCTCAGGGGTGCCGGCCGATCGTCTGGTCTTCCATGGCAACAACAAGTCGGCCAACGAGATCAGCGTGGCCCTCGAAGCCGGGGTTGGCCGGATCGTGGTCGACTCATGGGACGAGATGGACCGGATCGAGGGACTGGTCAACTCTGGTGCTCCGGTCCCCAGGGTCCTCATCCGGGTCAACCCGGGTGTCGAGGCCCACACCCACGAGTATCTCCGCACCGGCGCCGCAGATTCCAAGTTCGGGATCGCCATAGCGGGTGGCGTGGCGGCCAAGGCAGTAGAGCGAGCCCAGGCGTCGAGCGCCATGACGCTCATCGGCCTCCATGCCCACGTTGGGAGCCAGGTCTTCGATGTGGCGTCGTTCGAGAAAGGGATCGGTGTCGTTGCCGACTTCGCCCGAACGTTGGGTCTGGAGGAGCTGTCGATCGGTGGCGGCTTGGGAGTCGCATACGTCGAAGGAGAGACCGCTCCGACGATCACCGAATGGGGGAAGGTGGTCGCCGACGTAGCAGCCGCTGCCGGTGTCGAAGCACGGCTCATGGCCGAGCCGGGCCGGGCCATCGTCGCCCAAGCCGCCGTCACGCTCTACACCGTCGGAACGATCAAGGAGATACCGGGTGTCAGGACCTACGTGTCGGTCGACGGTGGGATGAGCGACAACCCCCGACCGGTCCTCTACGGGAGCGGGTATGAGGTGTTCGCGCCGACGGCGACGAACGCAGACAGGCCACGCCCGATTCGGCTGGTCGGCAAACACTGCGAGTCGGGTGACGTGCTGGCCTGGAGTGCCCGCATGCCGGAGACTGTCGCGGTCGGGGACTATCTAGCCACTCCTGTGACCGGCGCCTACGGGCACTCCATGGGATCGAACTACAACATGGTGCGTCGGCCCGCCGTGGTATTCGCCAGGGATGGCGACGCCCGCCTCGTGGTCAGACGTGAGACCAACGACGACCTGCTCGCCCGCGACCTCGTCGCCGGACCAAGTGGTCTGCGCCGCTAGCCGTCCAGGGTGAAGGGGAGCTCGAACCACTCGGTCCGGGCAATGCACGGGTCGTCCACGAGTGTGAGGGTGAGGGTTTCGCCATCGACGACTGCGTTGTAGACCCCGGTCTCGCCGGGACATGATCCGTTGACCCCGGAAACGAAGATCACGTTCACATCGTCCCGGGCCACGAATCCGAGGGTCAGCGGCTGGTCGGGGTCGGCATCTGGTCCCAGGACCATGTAGTCGCCGGCATCGTTGACCTGGAGGACCGCCCGATCGTTCGCCCAGGCTCCGGTCAGATCGGACAGGACCGGGATCCCTGGCGTCGACGTCGTCGTCGTGGTGGGCAGCGTTGATGACGTCGTCGTGCCGAGGGTGCTGGTCGTGGTCGAATCTCCCGCTGTCTCGCCACAGGCCGCAACGAGCAAAACGGCGATCAGAAGGCCGACGCGAAGGTGTGACACTCCACTGGAACGTGCCGCGCCGCGACCCGGGTTCCCTTGCACATCCGCTACGACCCTCACCCGTGGGTGGGGAAGCCGAGGTCGACTCCGCGATGGATCGGGTCGGCCCAACGCGATATGACCACCTTCTGGCGGGTGTAGAAATGCACGCCTTCCGGTCCGTAGATGGCGTGGCTCCCGAAGATCGACTGCTTCCATCCGCCAAAGCTGTAGAACGAGAGCGGGACCGGGATCGGGACGTTGATCCCGACCATCCCTACTTCGATCTCCGCCTGGAACTTGCGAGCCGCCCCCCCGTCGTTCGTGAAAACCGCGGTCCCGTTGCCGTATGGGTTCTCGTTGATCAGGCGAATCGCTTCTTCGTAATGCTCAATCCGCACGGTCGACAGCACGGGCCCGAAGATCTCATCGGTGTAGATCGACATGTCCGTGGTGACGTGGTCAAAGAGTGTCGGGCCGAGGAAGAAGCCGTTCTCGTGGCCGTCGACGACCAGATCCCTTCCGTCGGCCACCAGACGGGCGCCGGCCTCCTCTCCTTCGTCCACATAGCCGCGGACCTTCTCCAGGTGCTCTCGGGTCACCAGCGGGCCCATCTCGACTCCGGTCTCGTGCCCGGGACCGACCTTTAGCTTCCCGATCCGAGCATTCACACCGTCGACGAGCGAGTCGCCGGCATCCCCCACTGCCACAACAGCCGAGATCGCCATACAACGCTCTCCCGCCGATCCGTACCCGGCCGAGACCGCGGCGTCGGCGGCGAGGTCCATGTCGGCGTCGGGCAAGACGATCATGTGGTTCTTGGCCCCGCCCAGCGCCTGAACCCGCTTCCCGTGACTGGTCCCGGTCTCATAGATATAGCGGGCTATCGGCGTGGAGCCGACGAAAGAGACGGCGGCCACCAGCGGGTGGGTGAGGAGGGCGTCGACTGCCTCCTTGTCCCCGTGTACCACGTTGAAGACGCCTTCTGGGAGACCAGCTTCGGCGAGGAGCTCGGCTGCGAGCATCGAGCAGGAGGGATCCTTCTCGGATGGCTTGAGCACGAACGTGTTGCCGCAGGCGAGTGCAAGGGGGTACATCCACATCGGGACCATGGCCGGGAAGTTGAAGGGCGTGATCCCGGCAACGACCCCGATCGGCTGCCGGATGGTGTAAGTGTCGACACCCGTGGAGACCTGCTCCGAGAAGTCGCCTTTGAGAAGGTGGGCGATGTTGCAGGCGAACTCGACCACTTCGAGGCCGCGCTGGACCTCCCCGAGGGCGTCGTCGATGGTCTTGCCATGCTCCGCGGTGAGCAATTTGGCGAAGTCCATCCTTCGTGCGGCGACGAGCTCGCGAAAGGCGAACATGATGTTCTGGCGCTGGGTCAGCGATGAATACCGCCAGGTCTCGAAGGCGGCCCGAGCCGTCTGCACCGCCTGATCGACATCGGCTGCCGATCCCAGAGACACCTCTCCGGTCTGCTCACCGGTGGCCGGGTTGTAGACCGGGCCTACCCGATTCGAGCTCCCGCTGGTGAGCTCGCCGTCGATCCAGTGCTGGATCTGCTTCATATCTGGGAAGCGTAGGCGGGTTGGCCATCGAGGTCATTGGGTATGTTTCCCCGTGTGGTCAAGTTCAAGAGAGATGCAACCGGGCCCGGGCAGGTAATTGACAGACGTGGCGCCGGTGGTGGGATGCGACCCGGGGCCAGGACCATCGGCATCGGTGGCGGCGCCATCGGCGCCATCGTGGTGCTGCTCCTCACCCTTCTCGGGGGTGGCGACCCCGGGGCGCTCACCCAGGTCCTGCAGCCGGCCAGCCCGGTTTCACCCGAACAAGGGACCCTCGATCCGGCCGCCAACCCGGAGACCGACCAGGCGAGGTTCCTGGAGGAGGTGCTCCAAGACAATCAGGCGATGTGGGTCACCGTCTTCCAGGAGGCCGGCCGGGAGTACCGCCCGACAAACCTCGTCGTTTTCAACGGGCTCACCGAGTCCGGGTGCGGTGGCGCCCAGGCCCAGGTAGGCCCCCATTACTGCCCGGCCGACGAACTGGTTTACATGGACCTCGACTTCCTCGCCGAGCTGCAACGGCGATTTGGGGCGACTGGAGACACCGCCCAGGCCTACATCGTTGCCCACGAGGTCGGTCATCACATCCAGTATTTGTTGGAGATCACCCAGAACGTGCAGCCCGGCGACAACGAGTCGAGCATCAACCTCGAGCTCCAGGCCGATTGCTTCGCCGGAGTCTGGCTGTCGACGCTGCGCAGCGGCTCATCAGCTGCCATTCTCGAAGACGGAGACCTGGAAGAGGCACTCAACGCGGCGGCGGCCGTTGGCGACGATGCCATCCAGCAACAGACCACCGGTCGGGTCAACCAGGAGTCGTGGACCCATGGCAGCTCGGAGCAGCGCTTCCAATGGTTGAAGCAGGGCTTCGACACAGGCAACCCCGGCGCCTGCAACACCTTCGAGGCCGGCTAGAGGAATATCCCTCTCGTTTTACGTCCGGTAAACCGATACCTTGGCAGTATCGGGCCACAATCGGCCTCCCCTTCTCAAATACATGTCACTGTTAGCCACTGCCATGCCGCTGGTGATCTATGCGGTCGGATTCCAGACCCTGGTCTATCTGTTGCTCCCCCTCCGGTTCCGACCGACCTGGGCCCCGCTTGTCACCAGTGCGGTGGGCACGGCACTCGTGGTCGTGGCTGCGGTGTGGTTCGGCCCCGACGCGATTGGGCTGGCCAACCCGGACGGCGGGCTGCTCGCCTCATGGGGTTCGGCGACGTTGCTTGCCATGGTCTCGGTCGGATTGGTGATGATGAACAGGCCCGGGCTACGTGGCCATCTCGCAGATCCCAGGATTGGTTCCATGTCGACACGCAGGGCTGTCGCCCACATCCTGGTTCGGATTCCACTGGTGACCGTCGTGATCGAGGAGGCGGTCTTCCGGGGGGTTCTCCATGGTGCACTGGTCGCCCTCTACCCCGAGCCGGCTGCCATCTGGTTCGGCGCCATGCTGTTCGGCCTGTGGCATATCGGTCCCGGGCTCGATCAGGCTCACGCCGTCGACAGGCGCAGCGTGGGTCGTCTCATCCACGTGGTCGTCACGGTCGTCGCCACCACCGCCGCCGGCGCGTTCCTGGTCTGGCTTCGTGTCGAGACCGGGTCGATTTGGGTTCCGGTCGCGGTGCATGCTGGGGTCAACATGACGTTGGCGATCTTCGCCAGGTTCGCCACTGTTGCCCCGGCACGTCCGGCGCTCGCCGCTGAGCAGCTCTAGATCAAATACTGGCTGGTGCCACGACGGATGAACTCGCCGTCGCCGGGTTTGCCCAGATATTCGCCGTTGTCCACGATCAGACGGCCCCTGGACAACACACGTTCGACCTTCCCGGTCACCTCCATGCCCTCATAGGCCGAGTAGTCGACCCGCATGTGCTGGTTGTCGACCGAGATGACATGTTTTGCGTTGGGGTCGAAGATCACGACATCGGCGTCGCCGCCGGGGGCGATGGTCCCCTTCTTCGGGTACATCCCGAACATCTTGGCGGGAGTGGTGGCTGTGATCTCCACGAACCGATTGAGGCCGATCCGGCCCTGATT
>JALDXM010000104.1:0-7110 GCA_032155085.1 Actinomycetota bacterium
AGGACGATCGACCCACCCTCGACGGCGATGAAGAGATGATCGCCCTCATGGATGTTGAACAGCCTCCGGGTCTCTGCCGGAATGACGATCCGTCCCAGGTCGTCGATCTTTCGAGCGATGCCAGAGTCCATTGATTTTGCAGCCTCCCTGCAGCGAGCCTACCCATGCGTCGCAGAGGGGTGTGCCAGGTACCGTCCCGGCCATGCGCTGGGTCGACACCCATTGCCATCTTCAGCTAGACGAGAGACAGCCCGAGGTCCTGCTGGAGAGGGCCCCCGATGTCGATTGGGTGGTGGTCCCCGGAGTCAACCTGGAGAGTTCCCAGGAGGCGGCTCTTCTGGCTGCCGCCTATCCGGGAAAGATGCTGGCGACAGCCGGGCTCCATCCGCATGAGGCGGAGAAATGGGCCGACGAGGGTGAGGCCATCGCCGAGCTGGCTTCAGGAGCCTCCGCCATCGGAGAGACCGGTCTCGACTTCTACCGGAATCTCTCCCCGCGCTCGGAGCAGATCCGGACGTTCCGCCGCCAGATCAAGCTCGCCCTGGAGCTGGACAAACCGATCATCGTCCATTGCCGGGACGCATTCGCCGACGTGATCGAGCTCATCGAGGAATCCGGGGCTGGACCGCAGACGGTGATGCACTGCTGGACGGGCGGCCCGAGATGGACCAGGCGGTACCTCGACCTGGGCGTGATGTTCTCGTTCGCCGGCCCGGTGGCATTCGAGACGGGCGACACGGTCAGGCTCGGCGCGGCCCAGGTGCCCCCCGAACGTGCGCTTGTCGAGACCGATACCCCCTACCTCGCCCCACCACCACATCGGAGCCAGCCCAACGAGCCGGCCTGGGTGGCTTTGGTCGGGGCCGCATTGGGCCGGGTGTGGGGCATGGATCCAGTCCAGGTGGCCGAGGTGACCACCGCCAACGCAACCAGAGTGTTCAAGACGTGACCGCCCAGACCCGCTCGGAGATCGCCGGGTTGCTCTCCCGTCACGGGCTCGCCCCCTCGAGGAGACTCGGCCAGCATTTCCTGGCCGACGGAAACATCACGCGCAAGATCGTGGACTTGTCCGGGGTGGGGTCCGGGGACCAGGTGGTCGAGGTCGGGGCTGGCACCGGGACTTTGACCCGCGCCCTGGCCGCCACCGGGGCGCGGGTCGTTGCATATGAGGTCGACGCCGGCCTGCTTCCTGTTCTGAAGGAGGTGACCGATGGGCTTCATGTCGATCTCCGGTTTCTCGACGTCACCGATGTCGACCTCGCATCCGAGCTCGATTCCGGTCGCTGGGTGATGGTGGCCAACCTTCCCTACACCGTCGGCACGCCGTTGCTGATGGACTCCCTGCGTGGGGCGCCACAGATCGAGCGTTTCGTCGTGATGGTGCAGAGGGAGGTGGCCGAGCGTCTGGTTGCGCGCCCGGGGAACAAGCAGTACGGGCTGCCATCAGTGGTGGTCGGGATCCACGCCACGGCGGCCCTTGCCTTTCGGGTCCCGGCCCAGGTCTTCTATCCGGCACCGAACGTGGAGTCTGCCGTGGTTGTCATCGACCGTGTCGCCGCACCCGATGGCGCCGAGCGAGCAATCGAGCTGGCCGCGGCCGCCTTCAACCAGCGACGAAAGATGTTGCGGGGCTCGATGGCGACGGTCCTGGACCATCCGGTGGCGGCGTTGGAGAGCGCTGGGATCGACCCGACGGCGAGAGCCGAGGATCTGACGCCGTCCGAGTACCTGGCGTTGGCCCGGTCGTGACCGTCTATGAGTCGCCGGCAAAGCTGAATCTCAGCCTGCACGTCGACCCCCCGGGCCCGGATGGGTATCACCCGATCGAGTCCCTGGTGCAGACCATCGACTGGCTCGACCTGCTCGAGGTAGAGGAGTCGGAGGAGGAGTCGGTGGTGATCGACGGCGCCGACATCGACCCCGAGGACAACCTCGTGGTGAAGAGCCTGCGGGCGATAAGGGCTCAGGGCTCCATTCCACGTCTCGCCATCCGCCTGCACAAGCAGATTCCCATCAGCGCCGGCCTGGGTGGGGGCAGTTCCAATGCGGCCGCGACCCTGCTGGCGGCATCGGAGGCAGGCAAGCTCCCTGCCTCGACCGCAGGCGAGGTGGCAGCCTTGGTCGGAGCCGACGTCCCGCTGTTCTTGATCGGGGGCAGTCTGATGGTCACCGGCATCGGTGAGGCGATCGACCCGCTGCAGCCTCCGTTGTCCGGCTTCGCGGTGGCGGTGGCGGTCCCACCCTTCGAGATGTCGACGGTCGAGGTCTACCACCGGTGGGACCTGATGGAAGGGCCGACGGGGGAGCCGATCGGCACCCGTCATCTGCCCCCGGCGCTTCGGGACGGGATGCCCCTGCGTAACGACCTGACTCCGGCCGCCATCGGCATCGAGCCCGGCCTTGCCGATTTCATGGCCGACCTCAGGGCGCAGTGGGGCGGATCGGTCTTGATGACCGGTTCGGGCTCGGGTTGCTTCGGGTTCTTTCCCGATCTCGAGGAGGCGATGGATGCGGCGGCCTCGGTCTCGTCCATGTGTCGTGGCTCGACCGGGGCCTCGCTGAGGTCGACCGGGGTCGGTCCTAGGGAGGTGCCGCGTACCTGAGGTACGTGGACCCATATATGGGGCTTTCCCGACAAAGAAAGACAGAGTGGACGTGAAAACGCCTTCTTTGTGCCCTTGGACCCGTTATCGGGTCGATGAACCTCAGGTAAGCAGTGAGCGAACCATGTCGTCGTCCACCTCGACACCGAGCCCGGGCCCCATCGGGACGTGGAAAGTCCCATCGGCCACAGTCACGGGGGATTCGGTGACGTCCCGGACAACGTTCTGGTTCGCCGGGCTGCAGCCGTAGTCCACCCGGTCCATTGCCCCTGCGCAGTGCAGGTTGGCCGCGGCCGAGATGCTCGACTCGATCACCTTCCCGGCCAGGTTGACTCCCAGGCCGGACACGGAGCAGATGGCGGCGCCTCTCATCACCCCGGTCATCCCGCCGTGCTTGATCAGCTTCAGGCTCACTCCACCTATGGCCGTGCCGGCGAATCCGAAGACGGCGGCGAGACTGCCGGCGCTCTCGTCGGCACAAATGGCCACTGGTGAGCCACCAGCGAGCCTGAGCAAGGCGTCGCGGTCGTCCCGGGGGACAGGCTGTTCGATGAAACGGATCCGTTCCCCGTCGACACTTCCCAGGAAGGCGGCCGCGGTCTCTTCGTCCCAGGCCTCGTTGACATCGCCACACACCACCCCGTCATCACCGACCGTCTCAGCCGCCTTGGCCAGGGTGGCCAGCTCGGACTCGGCGTCGGCCATCCCGAGCTTGATCTTGAACCATCGGTAGCCCTCGTCATGACGGGCTGACAGCTTCTCCGCATCCGCCGCCGGCTCGCCGCTCCCGATCAGAGTCAGTGCAGGCACGGCATCTCTCACCAGCCCGCCCAGGAGTTGATGGGCCGGCACTCCAAGGGCGCGGCCGGCCAGATCGTGCAGGGCGATGTCTACGGCACCGATTGCGGTGCTGGCCTCCGGCGCCGCCTCGAGCATCATGTTCCAAAGTGCGGTGCGTTGCATCGGGTCAGCCCCGAGCAGGAGACGTGTGAGTGTCTCCAGATCGGCCACGATGTCTTCTTGTCGTTGATGGGTGAGGGCCGGCGCCTCCACCCCTTCGCCCCAGCCCGCCAAGCCTTCGTCAGTGACCAGCTTCACCAACACGTTCCCGGTGCTCGCGATGACCCCGCTGGCCATCGGTATCGGGTTGCGCAGTGTCATGGTGATCGGGTGGATCTCCATGCTCTGGATGTGCATGATGCAGCCCTACGCCGAGAAGCGGCTCATGGCCTCTGGGGCGAGCTCGAGCCCGTGGCCAGGGACGTCGGGAACTCTGATGCGCCCCTCCACGACCTCGAAGGACCGGGTCCACGCATCGGGCGGGATCAGCTCGGCGCATTCGACCATGTAGCAGGAGCGGCTGGCCCCAACCAGGCTGATCGAGAGCTCGTGCCACAGATGGCTGCTCAGGGCGAGGTTGTACGTCTCGGCGAGCCGGGTGATCTTGGTGAACTCGGTGATGCCCCCGCATCGCCCCACGTCCGGTTGGAGATACGCGGCGGCCCGGCGATCGCAGATCTCCCGGAAACCCCAGCCGAAGTACACGTTCTCACCCGTGGCCACCGGGACAGGCGACGACGCGGCGACCTCGGCCAGGTCGTCGGTGCTGTCGGCCAGGACCGGTTCTTCGATCCATGCGACCCCATAGTCGGCCAGCATCTGAGCCGTCTCCAGTGCCTGTGTGACGGTGAAGCGCTGGTTGGCGTCGGCGAAGAGGGTGAAGTGATCGCCCATCTCCCTTCGGAGGAGCTCGGTGCGCTCATGGTCCCGTTCGCTCCCGATCTTGTACTTGTAAGCGGTGACACCCTGCTTGGCGAAAGCCTGGCACTCCTCGATCAAGGCATCGTCGCTGAGACTGTGCCAGCCACCACTCCCGTAGACGGGGACCTCCTCGACGAAACCGCCGAGGAGACGATGGAGGGGCAGACCAGCGGCCTTGCCCACGAGGTCCCAGCAGGCGATGTCAACCGCCGACAGGGCCCAGACGCCGATGCCGGCTCGCATGCGTGGCTTGTTCGGGCTCCACATCCGCTCCCAGACCCGGGCGGGGGCCAGGGCGTCTTGTCCGATGATCAGTGGTGCCAACTCGGCGTCGATGTACGGCTTGATCGCCACGCTCGCAGTTCCGCCCAACCCGGCGGTGATGCCGAACCCGGTCAGCCCGCCTTCGGTGCGGAGTGTCACCGCATTGGCGTCGACATGGGTATAGGTGGAGAGGGCAGTGGTTATCGGCGTCGGGAGGGGGAAGCGAAGAGCAGTCGTCTCGACGGCCTCGATGATGGTGGCAGCCACCGAGGGATTCTACGGGGCCGGTAGCCTGCCCATCCCTGTCGAGACCGGAGGAGATGTGGAACTGGAAGGCAAGGTCGCGGTGGTGACCGGGGGGAGTCGTGGCATCGGCAAGGCCATAGCCCGCCGGCTGGCCGAAGAAGGCGCCGATGTGGTGATCTCGGCCCGGACCGCGGAGACCCTGGAGACGACGGCCAAGGAGATCGCCGGGGTCACCGGCCGCAGGGTCGAGCCGGTGCCGGCCGATCTCTCGATGCTCGAGGGCTGCGAGGATCTGCATCGTCAGGCGACCGCTGCCTTCGACCACATCGACATCCTGGTCAACTGCGCCGGGGCCACCAAGAGTGGGCCGTTTGTCGAGCTCTCCGACGAGTTGTGGCAGGACGGGTTCAACCTCAAGTTCTTCGGGGCTGTTCGCTTGTCCCGACTGTTCTGGCCACAGCTCGTCGAATCGCACGGGTCGGTCATCAACATCGTCGGGGGGATGGCCCGCACTCCCAACCCCGGCTTTGCCATCGGGGGCTCGATCAACTCGGCTCTGGCCAACTTCAGCAAGGCCCTGGCCGGCCAGGGTCTGGTGGACGATGTGAACGTCAACACGATCCATCCCGGGCAGGTGCAGACAGAGCGTCTCACCGAGATGATGAACGATCAGGCCGCCGCCCAGGGCAAGACGCCCGAGCAAGTGCTGGCGGAGACGATCCAGCGTCAGGGGCTGAGACGACTGGGCATGCCCGAAGACGTAGCCGAGCTGGCCGTGTTCCTGTGTCTGCCCCAAGCCCGCCACATCCAGGGGACCGCCATCTCGGTCGACGGCGGGGGGACCAAGGGTCTCTACTGACCTCCGAGCCATGACCACCCCAGTCCCTGACGTCGAACGATGGTCGTCGTTCAAGGTGTGGCTGTTCTCCTTGTTCAACAAGACACCGGAGAGCAACCTCGAAGCCGTCGATCGAATGGCGCTCGGCCCGGATGATCGGTTCCTCGACCTCGGGTGCGGGCTGGGTGCGGCCCTGGAGCGGGCCGTCGCCACCGGGGCGAGCGTTGCCGGCATCGATCCGAGCCCGTCCATGGTCGAGCGTGCTGCGGAGCGGGTCCCTCAGGCCGATGTGCGATTGGGCTCTGCCGAGTCGAACCCATTCGAGGACAACCGGTTCACCGCGGCGCTATCGGTCTCGACCTATCACCATTGGGCCGAGACGGTGACCGGGTTGAGAGAGACCAGGCGGGTGCTTGCTCCAGGTGGCCGGCTCCTCATCGTCGAGAAGAAACTGAAGCGGGGCTCCGGACATGGCCTGGACGTGGTTGCCGGAAAGGGGCTCGCCGCGCTTCTCGAGACCTGCGGTTACGTCTCGGTCGGGATCGAGACGATGAAGGCCGGTCGAGCAGAATATCTGGCGGTGTCCGCGGCAAAGCCGTGAAGCGTCAATGCTCGGCGGAGTCGGCCTCCGCCTTGGTTCGGTGCACCGTCCCGTCCGGGTGCTCCGGGGGTGAATACAGCGAATAGACCTTGAGCTCGTTGTCACCGATGTTGACGAAGTTGTGCCAGACCCCGGCGGGGACGATCACCGCCCAGGCGTCTTCGACCTCATGGGTCTCGTCGACCTCATCCTCGGTGCGGCCGAACTCGGCTCGGGCCCTTCCCTGTTCGACACGGATGAACTGGTCGTGGGTGGTGTGTGCCTCCCAACCGATCTCTTCCCCAGGCGGGATGCTCATCACCGTCAACTGGGTGTGCTTTCCCGTGTAGAGCACGGTGCGGAAGGTCGTGTTGTCGAGAGTCGCTTGCTCGATGTCGTCCAGCCAGCCCAGCATGAGGGTCCCTTCGTCGGCTCGTGGCGAGCCTATCCACCTCGCTGAGACGCATCATGCAACATATAGAATCCGACGTCTGTGACCACCGCCCTTCATTACCTCAAGGAACCGAGCCCCACACCGGAGGAGGTCACCCGAGAGGTCGCAGAGACGGTTTCTCTCATCATCTCCGAGGTGGAGCGGGAGGGCACGGAGGCGGTCCGCCGACACTCGAAGCGTCTAGACGGCTGGGACCCGCCGTCGTTTCGGGTCAGCGCGGCCGAGATCGAAGCCGCCTATGAGGAGATGGAGCCCGATGTCGAAGAGTCGGCGAATTTCCTGATCGAGCAGGTCACCAACTTCGCCCGGCTGCAAAGGGAGACCCTGGTCGATTTCGAGGCCGAGACCCTGCCCGGGGTGATCC
>JALDXM010000105.1:0-7106 GCA_032155085.1 Actinomycetota bacterium
ATGGTGACATCGAGATGCTCCGCTTCGCCCGCGGGCCGACCCATCTCCCCCTCCGAGTGCTCTTGCTCCACGACGACGCCGAGCGCGAGTTCGACTACACCGCTGGGGCCGAGGATGCCCTGGCCCGGGCCAAGGATCGGGACTGGACCGTGATCAGCATCAGGAACGACTGGTCGACGGTGTTTGCCTAGGACTGGCCCTGCCCGGCGATCTCCACCGTCTTGTCGCGCGAGCGATGGCCGGACACGATCTCGACCTTGCTCTTCGAGACACCAAAGTGCTCCGCCAGCAATCGGCGCACCGCCTGATTCGCCTTACCGTCGACCGGTGCTGTCGTGGTCCGAACCAGTAGGCGATCGCCCCTCATGCCACCGACCTCTTCCCGTTGCGAACGCGGTATGACCCGCACATCGACTCGCACAGGCGAAGTATCGGCGATGAGCGAGGCTCCCGCCATCGGGCTGCCGTCGCCTGCCGTCTTCTGCTTCGTCCTCCGCGCCCTGAACCAGTACGTTCGAGGCGCCCGATAGGAGACTGGACCCATGAACAGCCCCGCTCACCGGTGGGAATGGCGCGTATTCGGTGCGCGCTTCCCCGCTGCAGAGAAAGTCTTGGACAGCCTGACACCGAACACTGAGCCGCAGGTGACCGAAGAGACGTATCTCCTCGGGAATCACCACGTAAACGTGAAGATCCGATTCGACCTACTCGACGTGAAGAGCCTTCTCGAAGTCGACGAGAACAGGCTCGAGTTGTGGGCCCCGGAACTGAAGACCGAGTTCCCGATCTCGGCCGTGGACGTAGCCGCTGTCCACGACATCTGGGACCTGGAGCCCCCGACATTGGAGAGAACCTCCTACACGATGGAGCAATTCGTCGATGAGCTGATCGCACCAGATCCTCATCTCGAGGTGGCCCCGGTGAGAAAGAAGCGACTCCGATACACCCTGGACGGATGCATGGCCGAGATGGCCGAGGTGGCGGTCGGCGGCCAGCGGACCGGGACCATCGCCATCGAGGCGGAGGACCCCTCAGCGGTATGGGCGCTGGTCGAGAAGCTCGGGCTCTCCGATCACATGAACACCAGCTACAGCCAGGGTCTCAGGCGGTTGATCGGCCTCGCACCCGTGCATTACTCCGTCATCGACATCGGCACCAACTCGGTGAAATTCCATGTCGGGGAGCAACACCCAGACATGAACTGGACCAGGGTCGTAGACCGGGCCGCAGTGACCAGGCTCGGCGAGGGGCTGGCAGACACTGGAAAGATCCAATCAGAGTCCCTGGAGCGAACCGTCCAGGCGATCTCAGACATGGCCGAGGAGGCCAGATCCCATCGTTCCCTCGCCATCGCTGCGGTCGGCACCGCCGCCCTGCGTAATGCGTCCAACGCTGTGTCGGCCATCGAGACCATTAGGGAGCGGTCCGGCGTCACCGTCCGCGTGTTGTCTGGTGAAGAGGAGAGCCGTCTCGCCTTCCTGGCAGTCAAAGCGGCCACCGGGTTGGCCGGCGGCTCTCTAGTCGTGTTCGACACGGGCGGCGGAAGCACGCAGGTCACAATCGGACAGGGTGACGAAGTCGTCGAGAGATTCAGTGTCGATGTGGGGGCGGTCGGGAACACCGAGCGCTTCGGACTGAACAGGGCTGTCGAGCAAGCCACACTCGAAGACGCGCGCCGATCCCTAGCGAACGACCTGGCCAGGTTGGACGGGAGCAAGCCTCCCGAGATCCTGGTGGGAATGGGAGGCGCGGTCACCAACCTCACCGCAGTCTCCCTCTCCATGGAGATCTACGACCCCCACGCCATCCAGGGAGCTGTGTTGGAGGTCGCCGGCGCCCTCATCGTGCGAACGGTCATGGAGAAACTGGGGAGGGAGTCGTTGATCGTCAGTGATCGGGGGCTCCGGCACGGTCTGATCAGGGAGCTCTTCGGGTTCTTTGTCGAGGAGGACCACAGGAATGGAGAAGACCGATGATCGAGATCGAGTCAGGCTCGCCCGAGGGGGTGGTGGTCGCCACCGCGAGCGGGAGAGTCACCGCATCGGACTACGCGGAGCGGTTGATCCCGGCCCTCGAGCACGCCCGGACCGGGTCCGACAAGCTCAGGATGCTGCTGGTGCTGGGACCTGACTTCGAGGGCTATGAGGGCGAAGCGGCGCTCGAGGACGCCAAACTCGGGATCGATCACTGGACCTCTTTCGATCGCATCGGCCTGGTCACCGATCACGAGGCTTACGCGACATTGACCAAGGCCATCGGCTTCCTCATGCCAGGCGAGGTGAGATCCTTCCATGTGGCCGATCTGGACGAGGCTCGGCGATGGGTCACCTCGGGCACGACCGAAGCCTGACTGTCATGTTCGGGCGATAAGCCCGCTTGTGTAGCTTCGATCAGGCTCGCCCACACAGGAGACTCAGATGACACATCGTGCGGAGCCGCCAGAGGTAGCCGGTACCGAGCTCGCTGCCGGAGTGGGCGTCATGTTTGCCGCCGTGATGATGATCGTGAACGGGATCTTCCACGTGTTCCAGGGCCTGGCCGCGGTGATGACTGAAGAGTTCTTCGTGCCCTTGCCCAATTACGTCGTCACCATCGACGTGACGACCTGGGGCTGGATCCACCTCATATTTGGGGTTCTCATCGCGATCGCCGGCTTCTATCTGTTCTCGGGAAGCAGGCCCGCGGCGATCTTCGCCCTGGTGCTCGCCGTGATCAGCACTATCGGGAACTTCGCCTTCATTCCCTTCTATCCGATCTGGGCCCTGCTCCTCATCGCGGTCGACGTCTTCATCATCTGGGCGATCGCTCACTCAGGCATTCTCGAGAGCGAAACCATCTAGACGCCGAGTGGCGATTCGCAAGAGGTCAGAGCCACGGGGTTGGAGCCAGCGGCGGGGCGGGCTGCGGCGTGACGATCGTGGCCATCTCGTTTTCGGCCCGAGCATTGGCCAGGGCGTCGACCACGGCGCTGCGGACCGAGTAACCGTTGTCGGGGTCATGCCAGAAATGGACGAGTGCGGTCACCCGAACCGGATCGGAGCCGGTCAGATACACGGCCGGGGCTGGGTCAGACATGACCCCGGGCGCGGATGCCACCGTGCCGGCCACCCACGCTCGGATCTCCTCGAAGTCCCTGGCCCTCACCCTCACCTCGACTTCGGATCGTCGGGCACCGTGGTCGGTGTGATTGAGGAGTGGTTCCCTCAAGACCTCGGAGTTGGGGAGGTGCACCAACCGGCCGTCGAAGGTCTCCACGACCACGGCGTGGCTGTTCATCTCCGCCACGTTCCCCGAGTATCCGAGAGACTCGATCTCGTCCCCTACGTTGATTGGGCGCCGGGTCTGGAGGACGATGCCTGCAGCGAAGTTCTCGGCGATCCCGCGCAGGGCGAGGGCCATCACGACGCCAATGACGATGGCAGCCGCCAGCAATGGCTGGATTGGTACCCCGAGCAGGGAGAGGGCGATTCCGATGCCGAGGAAGATGACGAGGTAGCCGGCAATACGGGCCAGCAATCCCTTCATCTCCGGCGTGATCCCCTCCAGGCCCGACAGCATCCTCGCCGTCGCCTTCCGTGCGACACGAGAGAGGATCCAGGCCAGGAGCACGACGACGATGGCCAGGACAGCCATCACTGGATCGATCGTTGTCTCGCTCAGGGCCTCGGCGTCTACGGCGAGCACACTGGGCATGTCGTTCATGGTGTCACGACGTCTCAGAGCACCAGGGGATTTGGATGACCACGGATACCGCCGCGGGGGCCCGACAGCCCTGGCTTTTTGCCTCCCTGCGTGGATATCGCCGGGAGTGGCTCACCAAGGACGTGATCGCCGGGCTGACTGTCTGGGCTGTCCTGGTTCCCGAGTCCCTGGCCTACGCCACCATCGCCGGCGTCTCCCCGGTGATAGGTCTCTACGCAGCCCCTGCCGCCCTGATTCTCTACGCCGCGTTTGGCAGCTCCCGCCACCTGGTCACCGGGCCAATGGCCGCGACCGCAGCGCTGTCGGCGGCGGCGGTGGCCGATCTGGCGACGGACGATGCCGAGTTCCTCACCTTCACCATCGTGCTCGCCCTCGTGACCGGGCTGGCGGCGCTAGTCGCTGGGCTCCTCCGCCTCGGATTCGTGGCCAACTTCATCTCCGAGCCGGTCCTAAAGGGCTTCATCATCGGCCTTGCCCTCACCATCATCGTGGGCCAACTGCCCAAGCTGTTCGGAATCGAAGGTGGCGAGGGCGATTTCTTCGACAAGCTAGGGACGTTCATCCGCGGTCTCGGCGAGACTCACCTGCCGACCCTGGTGGTGGGGGTGATCTCGCTGGCCATCGTGTTGGTGTGCCGCGAGTACCTGCCCCGCGTGCCGGGGCCGCTTGTGGCAGTGGCATTCGGCATCGTTGTGGTCGGATTGTTCGGCCTCGATGATCAGGGCGTCGACATCGTCGGCGAGGTCGAGTCCGGCCTGCCCACCCTCGGTCTGCCTGACGCCGATCTCAACCACTATCTCGCCACGTTTGCGTCTGCAATGGGGGTGATGCTGGTTGGCTTCGCCGAAGGCCTGGGAGCGGCCAAGACGTATGCCTCCCGCCACCACTACGAGATCGACGCCAATCGTGAGCTGATCGGGCTGGGGGCGGCAAACCTCGGCGCCGGTCTCAGCGGTGGGATGGTGGTGAACGGCAGCCTCTCCAAGACCGCGGTCAATGGCTCGGCCGGTGCGATGAGCCAGATGTCCGGCGTGGTCGTGGCCGCCCTGACCGTCATCACCCTCCTCTTCCTCACGGCTCTCTTCGCCGACCTGCCCGAGACCACGCTGGCCGCCGTCGTCATCGCCGCCATCGTCGAGCTGGTCGACATCGACTCGTTGCGGAAGCTGTACCGGACCTACTCCAAGCGTCTCGGTCGCATCTACGGCTTCGCCGCCCGGCCTGACTTCATCGCCGCGTTGGCAGCCATGTTCGGTGTGCTCATCTTCGACACGCTGCCCGGGTTGTTCATCGGGATCGGCGTCTCCCTCCTGCTCCTGATCTACCGGTCGTCCCGACCCAACATCGCCAGACTCGGAGTCCAGCCCGGGACAACTCTTTATGTAGACACCGATCGCCATCCGGAGGCGGTGGAGTCGCCCGGGATCTCAGTCCTGCGGGTCGAGAGCGGTCTCTTCTTCGCCAACGCCGAGTTCGTCAAGGACACCATCAAGGAACTGGCCGCGGCCGAGGGGGCCAAGGCGGTCATCATCGACGCCGAGACCATCCCTTTCGTTGACGTGACCTCGGTGAAAATGATCAGCGAGTTGGCTGAGGAGATGGCCACGAGCGGAGTGAGGCTGGCAGTGGCCAAGGACATCGGTCAGGTGCGGGACCTGTTGCCACCACCCGCCAGCGATGGGGAGAGAGTCGAGGTGTTCCCGACTATCGAGGCGGCGGTGGCCGCGATGTCAGAGGAGGCATGATGTACGCCGACCTTGTGCCGGAGTGGATCGGTTTGCTGCTCACCCCACTCGCGGTGGTGGGGACGATCGTCCTGCTCGGTACCAATCGGGCGTTGCCAAACGCTTCTTCCTTCGCCGGGGCCTTCGGCGTCAACTACCTGGTCCTGTCGCTCATCGTGCTCTGGGTCGGGTCTGTGGCCACCGGTCTCGATGCCGATGGGGTGGCCCGGTACGTGGTCAGCCTGATGATGGGACTGCTGTTCCTGGGCATCGCCCTGGCCGTCCTCCTTCGTCATCACGTCGGCGCGCCGGGTGGAAAGCCACGTTGGGCAGTGGTGCTGGAGACGGCCACCCCGGTCAGGGCTTTCCTGGGTGGGTTCGCCCTCTCACTCATCAACCCGAACGTGGTGATCCTGCTCTCCGGCCTGACGTTCATCATCACCTCCGGGGAGACGATCGGAACCCAGGCGGTGGGAGCGTTGACCCTGGTACTCGCCTCGTTGATCCCGTTCGCCATCCCGATCGGGATCTACCTGATCATGGGGGTGAGAGGAAAGGACCTCCTCAGGAAGGTGTTCTCCTGGATGATCGAGAACGACAGGGCGCTCACCGCGGGCACCTTGTTTTTCTTTGGTGCCATCTTCGTCGGCCGCGGGTTGGGTGGGCTGCTCTGAGCCGGCGCTAGGAAGCAGCCCCGATCAGGGCGCGATCGGCTTCCTCGGAGACGATTCGCTGGTTCTTCCCCAGCCACCAGATCGCGGCCAGCCCGGCCACCCCGGCCAGGAAGCCCACGAGTTGGTTCCAGGTGAGGGCGCCGATGGTGGCGTCGCCGCTGCCGAAACGCAGCGAGTCGAGGAGGAATCGCTGGAAGCCGTACCAGGTGACCCAGGCGAAGAAGAGCTGCCCGTAGCGGAGCTCGATTCGGTCATAGAGGAGATAGAGCAGACCGAGGAGGACCGCGGCGCCAATCATGTCGTACATCGCCACGTGGTGATAGACCCCGCAGAAGATCTCACCCGCCTCCGCGGCTGCGCACTCCAGGGCATCGTGTTGTGGGGCGACGTCATACCCTGGCCTGATCCCGTAGCCCCACCAGACGCTGGTGGCCTTGCCCAGATGCTCGACGATGGCCAGGTCGCCGATCCTCCCCACCACGGTGCCCAGGGCCAGACCAAAGGCCGACATGTCCAGGGTGGGCAGGACGGGGAGCTTGACCTGTCGAATGCGGATGAGGCCGGCCACGATCCCCCCGACGAACCCGCCCATGATGGAGAAGTTGCCCTGGACCGGGTTGAGGGCCTCGAGCAAGGGCACACCTCCCCAGAGTTGGGCCGGCACGGTGAGATAACGAGCCCCGATCAAGGACCCGATGAGGCCCCAGGTGAGGACCGACTGGTATTTGTTGGTGTCGAAGCCGCGCTTGCCCATCTCCCTGTTGGCCAACCAAGCGCCGGCAACGAAGCCGATCGCTGCGAACAGGCCATGCAGCGAGAACCGGAGCGGGCCGATCTCCCAGATCGGGATGGGCGGATAGCTGAGCACAGCGAGCATGTCGGGACGAGGGTAACTGGCCCCAGGAATTGGGCCTATACGCTGCGGCCATGAGCGCGCTGGTTGCCAGGGCCCCGGGGCGGGTCAACCTCATCGGAGACCACACCGACTACACCGGAGGCCTCGCCC
>JALDXM010000106.1:0-7066 GCA_032155085.1 Actinomycetota bacterium
CTTCGAGTGAGCCCGCCGCCCCGCAGGCGTGTTGGGCCGCGAACGCCTCCCGGCCTTCGGGCCGCCGCGCCCAGCCCGAGACGATCACCGCATCACCACTTCTCTCCACGGCGTCGGCCAGGGTCGAGCCCCAGCGGCCGGTGCCGATACAGGCCAGCTTCACCATGTCAGCCATCGATCCTCCTCGATCTCACTATGCCCTCTCAACAGGCCTCACAGGCGTTCATGAACACCGCCAGCATCGTGTAGTACCCGATGATCGCGGCCAGCTCCACCGTGCCCTCCTCCCCGAGACGTTCGCGGGCCCGCTCGAACCCTGTATCGCCGACCTTCCCGGTCCGGCACAACTCCCTGGTGAAATCGACGAGTACCGCATCGTCCCCGTCCTCCACCGCGGAGCCTGACTCGATCTGGCCCAGTGTTTCCTCGGAGACACCGGCAGCGAGGGCGATGGGGGTGTGTGACTCCCATTCGAAGGGGCAGTCTCGCTCGATGGCTGTGGTGCAGATCACCACCTCCCGGTCATGATCGGAGATGGTCGATTCGAAGCGGATCACCGCTCCGAGGTCGGCCGCGGCCCGAGCGATCTCCGGCCGATGGATCATGGCGGCGAAAGGCCGGATCATCTGGCCACCGCGGCTGGCGGCGATGTGATCGAAGGTGGCGACCTGGGAGGCGGTGGTGTCCTCTCGGCTCTCGATCATGCGGACACGCGGCATTTGCTCCTCCCACGGGCTTCTGAGCTGGATCGTGCATGATATAGGATCAGCCGGTGACCGCCCCCGCCGTACAGATCGCCACCACTCCGCATGGTGTCGTGTCCTACACCGACACCGGATCGGGCGATGCCCGGGTCATGCTCCACTCCCTCCTCACCGATCGCGCCGCCTTCGACTCCGTGTCCGGACTGCTCGGGGGCCGGGTCATCAGCATCGACCTGCCCGGTTTCGGGGAGACCGACCGGGTCGAGGCCGACATCGACGACTACGCCCACCTGATCGGCGCCTTTCTCGAAACCCTGGAGGTCCCACCTCGAGAGATCACCCTCGTCGGCAACGGTCTCGGTGCCTTCGTCGCCCTCGGCACCGCCATACATCACGGGGGAACGTTCGATCGCCTCCTTCTCGTTGGATGTGGAGCCCGGTTCCCCGACCCGGCAAAGACCGCCTTCGAGAACATGGTCGGCCTGGTCCAAGAGGGCGGGATGGAGGCGGTGATCCCGGTGGCCCTGCGTCGCATCTTCACCGAGGACTACCTGGAGGAGCACCCGGACATGGCCGAGGAGCGGGCTGCAGTCCTGCGCCGGACCGATCCCAAGGCTTTCGTCACCGCCTGCGAGGCCCTTCGAGGCCTCGATTACGCCGCCGCCGCGGTCGGCGTCAACAATCCGACGATGATCACCGTCGGGGAGGAGGATCAGGCGACACCACCGGCCATGGCAGAGGAGTTGCACGCTCTGATCGCGGAGTCCAGCCTGGTGCGCATGCCCGGTCTCGCCCATGCCCCCCACCTCCAATCACCGGGTGACCTCGCTGCAGTGGTCCGACCGTTCCTGGAGGGACGATGAGCACATACAAGGTGGTGGTCAGCGACCAGGTGTTCCCGTCGGTCGAGGTGGAACGGAGCCTCCTCGCCGAGATCGACGCCGATCTCACCGTCGCCTCCGGGGATGTCGAAGCGGTGCTGGCCGATGCGGCCGACGCCGACGCCATCCTCAACACCTACCTCCCGTGGGACGCCGCCTCGATCGCGAGGTTGACCCGGTGCAAGATCATCGCTCGCTACGGGATCGGGTTCGACAACGTCGACCTCAAGGCGGCCGCAGATGCCGGCATCGTGGTCACCAACGTCCCCGACTACTCGGTGGAGGAGGTGGCCACCCATGCCCTCGCCCTGATCCTGGCCTCGCTGCGCAAGGTCGTTACCGCAGACGACTCAGTCAGAAACGGAACGTGGAGCATCGACAACTTCCGCCCCATCCGCCGTCTCTCCACGCTCACCGTCGGCCTGGGCGGGTACGGGCGCATCGCCCGCCGTATCGCCGCCCCGCTGGAGGCGCTCGGAGCACACATCATCGCCCATGACCCATATCTCCAGCCGGGCCCCGACTTCCCTCCCTTGCTCGAGCTGGAAACCGTCCTGAGCAGAGCCGACATCATCTCGCTCCATCTCCCATTGACCGAGGAGACCCGTGGGATCATCGGGTCCGATGCCCTGGCCCGGATGAAGGCCGATGCCATCCTGATCAACACCTCGAGGGGGCCGCTGGTCGACCTGGACGCGGTCGCCACGGCTTTGAAGACAGGACAGCTCGGCGCCGCCGGCCTCGATGTCTTCGACGTCGAGCCTCTCGATGCAAGCCGGGTCGAGGGCGTGCCCAACCTCATCGTCACGCCTCATATGGCCTATTACTCCGAGGAAGCATTGGCCGAATCGCAACGAAAAGCGGCCACACAGGTGATCAAGGTCCTCACCGGCGAGAAGCCCGACTATCAGGTGAATTGATGGAGGCGAGTCCAGAGATTGTCGAGCAGGGGGTCTACGACCCCGCCGATTTCGCCGACGAGCTCGCGGCGGCACCGGGCAACTTCGACGTCGGGACCACGGTCTGGTTCGAGAACGAGCGGATCAGGGTCTGGGAGATCCTGCTCCGACCCGGGGAGCGCGGCGCCTTTCACTCACACGTCGCCAACTACTTCTGGACTGTGGTCGAAGGGAGCCGCGGCCTGCAGCGGTTCGCCGACGGCACCTTCGTCGTGCGTGACTATCTGGTTGGCGAGACCAAGTACCTGGAGCACACCCCGGACACCGCCCTCATCCATGACCTGGAGAACATCGGGGACACCGACCTGCGTTTTGTGACCGTCGAGCTCCTTGGCTGATCGGCGGGCGATGACTTGGCCCAGGGTTCTCATCGCTGGTGGGTCGATCGGTGGTCTCACTGCTGCGCTCCTGCTCCGGGACCTGGGGTGCGAGGTCGACGTGTACGAGCGCTCGAGCGCTGCCCTCGAGGACAGGGGCGCCGGCATCGTCGTGCTTCCTATCACCGAGCGCTACTTCACCGAGATGGGCGGTGAGGACGACCGGGTCAGCCTCGAGCTCACCTACTGGACCTATGTCGACCGGGAGGGGGCCGTGCTCAGCGCCGACCCGGATCACTTCCGGTTCAGTGGCTGGAGCACCATCTACCGAGCGCTTCTCGACGCTTTCGGCCCGGAGCGATACCACCTCGGGCACGAGATGACCGGCTTCGACATCCACTCCGAGGAGGTCACCCTTCATCTCTCCGGCCGACCCTCGATCGAGGGCGACCTGCTCGTCTGTGCCGACGGCCTCCTGTCGACAGCTCGATCCATCCTGATGCCTGACATCGTCCCCGAGTACGCCGGATACGTCGCCTGGCGAGGCACCACGCCTGAGGCCGCTCTGTCGGAAAGGGCACGCGCCGACCTGGCCGACGCGATGATCTATCAGGTGCTGGACCCGGGGCACATCCTCGTCTACGCCATTCCCGACAACGAGGGCCGCTCGAAGTCCCCACACCGTGTCATCAACTTCGTCTGGTATCGCAACTACCCGACAGGCGGCGCTTTCGAAGACCTGATGTTGGGTCGTGACGGCGTGCCGCGGGCAGGCACCATGCCCCCTGGCTCCATCCGCGAGGAGCAGCTCGGCGAGATGCGAGCCACGGCGGCCGCGTCCCTGGCCCCAACCCTCCTCGAGGTGGTGGAAGGCTGCGCCGAGCCGCTGATCCAGGCGGTGTTCGACCTGGAGAGCCCAAAGATGGCGTTTGACCGGATTTGCCTGATCGGGGACGCAGCAATCGGCCTCCGTCCTCATGTTGCTGCGGGTCAGGCCAAAGCCTGTGCCGACGGCTGGGCCCTACGCGACGCACTGGCCGCTGCGAATGGCGAAGTGCCCGTGGCCCTGGCCGCCTGGGAGCCGGGACAGCTCGCCGTTGGGCATCGTGCCCTTGCTCGCACGCGCGAGATGGGCCAGGCCTCCCAATTCGACGGGACCATGGTCCCGGGCGACCCCAACTGGAAGTTCGGGCTCTGGGAGCCGGGAAATTGATCGTCGAGGTCATCGCCGTCGGCACCGAGCTGCTGCTGGGACAGATCACCAACACCAACGCCGCCACCATCGGTGCCCGCCTCGCCGCGGAAGGCTTCGATGCCCACTATCAGGTGACCGTGGGCGACAACCTCGGTCGTCTCGTCGCCGCCATCGAACTGGCTCTAGCCCGCTCCGATGCCGTGCTGCTCACCGGGGGGATCGGGCCGACCCAGGACGATCTGACTCGTGAGGCGATGGCAAACGTGGCAGGCCGGCAGATGACCCGGGATGAGGCCCATGCCGCCTGGATCGAGAACCGCATTCGTGCCCAGTCGGGCACCCTCAACCCGACAGTCCTCCGAATGGCCGACCTCCCCGAGAGTGCGGAAGGACTCCCAAACGTCAACGGCGCCGCCCTGGGAGTAGCCCTGCAGCACCAGGGCAAATGGTTGTTCGCCGTGCCCGGGGTGCCGGTCGAGATGATGGCCATGCTCGACGGGGAGGTCATCCCCCGGCTGCGCTCGCTGGCCGGTGACGACTCTGTCCTGCGAAGCCGGGTGCTGCGAGCGTGGGGTCTCGGCGAGTCCAGGATCGCCGACATCCTCGACGACCTGTTCCAGAGTGCCAACCCGTCGGTCGCCTTCCTCATCAGCGACATGGAGGTGAAGATCAGGATCAGCGCCAAAGCTGCTGACGCGCAATCGGCACGCCGCCTCATCGAACCGGTCGAGAAGGAGATCCGGGCCCGGCTGGGCGAGGTCGTGTTCGCCGCCGACGACGAGACGGTGGAGACGATCGTCGTCACCCGACTTGCACGACGTGGCTGGCGCGTCGCCACCATCGAAGGGGCAACCCTGGGCCAGGTGGGAGCACGCATAGCCCTGACGGATCCCGAGGTGTTCGCCGGCTCGATCGTCACTGGACTGGCCGCAACCGTTGAGGGACCCGACGCCCACGTCCTTCTCAGCGTGGGCCCGATCGGCCCCGACCTCGATCCAGGCCCGCGAACCACCCGTCAGGTGGAGATGACGGTGACCACACCGATGGGGGATCGCTCTCGTGTCTTCGACTTCGGCGGAGACGACGAGCGGGTTCGCAGCTTCGCCACGATCGCCGGACTGCACATGATCCGCCTCGCCCTCGAGGACGGTGCCGGATGAGCAACCCATTGGGCCGTGCCCTGGCCGGGAGGCCATTGCTCACCGCAGTGGTTTACACCGGTGTCTGCCTCCTTCCCCTGGCCCTGGTCAGCGCACAGGTCCTTCAGCTCGAGGAGATCGGGTTCGGTGTCAGCCGCCTTGGCCTGGCCATCGCCGCCTACTTCGGGGCGGCAGCCCTGACCGCGAACCCCGCCGGGCGGTTGATGGGGCGGGTCCGCCCCGGACGCGGGCTGCGCATCGGAGGTTTCCTGGTGGTGGCCTCCTGTTTGATCGCCGGGACTGCGACGGTCTGGTGGCTGATACCCCTTGCCACCGCAGCAGGCGGGGTGGCCAACGGCATGATCCAGGTCGCCTCCAACCTGGCCATCTTCGACGGTGTCGACCGGTCCCGGCAGGGTCTCGGCTTCGGAGCGAAGCAGGCATCGGTGCCACTGGCCACCACCCTTGCAGGGATCTCGCTCCCCGTGATCGGCCTCGTGTTCGGATGGCGCTGGGTGTTCGCCCTCGCCGGGATCCTCGCCCTGGTCCTCGCCCTCTCCGCCCCCGACCTGGCGGGAAAGACCGGGGTGCCGAGGACCGAGGCCCGGATGGGTCGTATTCCGCCGTCGCTCTATCTCCTCGCTCTGGGTGGTTTCGCCGGGGCGATGGGGGGGAACGGCCTTTCGTTGTTCGTCGTCCCGTCGGCGGTCGACATCGGGATCGCCGAGGCCGCTGCCGGCGCGGTGCTGGCGGTGTGCTCGCTGCTCGTGGTCTTCGTCCGTCTCGGCGCAGGGTGGACCGTGGACCGCAATCAGAGCATCGGGTTCGCCGAGATGGCGTGGATGACGGGGGTGGGTGCGATCGGCGCCTTCGTCCTCTTCGCCACCTCGACACCGCCCCTCTATCTCCTGGCCATGCCGATCGCCCTGCTCGGGGCGTGGGGGTGGCCCGGCGTCATCTTCTTCACCGTGGTGCACAGCTATCCAGAATCCCCCGCCCGGGCTTCGGGTCTGGTGCTCTCCAGCAACCTCACCGGGACCGTCATCGGGCCGTTGGTCGTGGGGTCATTGGCCGGCCGGGGCAACTATCCCGGGGCATGGCTATTCGTAACGGTCTCCTGCGCTGTCGCCACGGTGGCCTTCACGGTCAGCCACCGTGCGCGGGCCAGGTCGGAGGTCAGCCTGTGATGGCGCTGAGCAGGCTGGGCTGGCTCTCGTCCACCCGGAGGGGCAGTTCGACCACCTGTCCGGTCTCGGCCGAGAGATCGGCTGCGATATAGACCTCCATGGTGAGTCGGGCGAGGCGGGGATCGACCATCACTGGCCGGTCATAGGCCACGGCTTCGAGGAAGTGAATCGTCTCCCGCTCCATCGGCCCGGCGTAGACGTGATCGACGTACTCCCCCGGCATGGTGGAAAGGGGGAACTGAACTCCGTCCTTCATCGTGTTGAGGACGATGTCCTTGTGGCTGGCGTCCATCATCAGGGCGCCTTCCGTCCCGATGAACTCGATCCAGGTCGTGGAGAAGTTGGGATAGCCGGGTGGGAGCGACCACCCGGCGCCAATCGTCACGGTCACGCCGTCGTCCATCGTGATCACGATCACCTGGGTATCCGGGACGCCCTGGTCCTGTCGCGCCCCCCAGGCCACCTGGGAGTAGACCCGGACCGGCTTGCGAGGCTCTAGACACCACAGCGAGAAGTCGATGTCGTGGGTTGCCTCCATTGCAGCCGGCGACAGCTTGGTGCGCGACCCGATCTTCGCTCCAAGGGATCGGGTGATGTGGCGGCTGACCAGGACGCTCACCGGGTCACCAAGGGTGCCATCGTTGAGGCTCCGCTTGACCAGGGCCTGTTTCGAGTTGAACCGCT
>JALDXM010000107.1:0-7055 GCA_032155085.1 Actinomycetota bacterium
CACCGCCCGCCCATCGAGGATCACCGTGAGGTCGACTGTGCCCTCGCCCGGCGGCGGCTCAGGTGGAAGGCTGGCCTCGTCGAGTGGCCCGGCGAAGAAGAGCTCGTCATGCATCCGGGCCTCTTCGACTCCGAGATCGGCCAGCGTGGCCCGTGCGGCCATCACCATGTCGTAGGGGCCACACAGGTACCAGTCGTCTACTTCACGCCCGCCGAGAAGCTGCTCGTGGACCACCCGGATCTTGTGGTCGTCGATCCGGCCGGAGAGGAGCGGCAGGTCCGATCCCTCCCGGCTCAGGACGTGGAGCAGCTGGAAGCGGTCGGGATACCGGTCTTTCAGACCCTCCAGCTCCTCGAGGAACATCACGCTATTGGCGGTCCGGTTCCCGTAGACCAGGGTCCAGGTCGACTCCGGCTCGGTCTCGAGGGTCGTGCTGATCAATGATAGCACAGGCGTGATTCCGGAGCCTGCGGCGAGGGCCACCCGGTGTCGGGCCGCGTCCTCGTCAGGCTCGATCGTGAACTCCCCGACCGGCGGCATCACTTCGATCACATCGCCCGCCTCGAGCTGTCCGATCGCCCAGTTGGAGAAGACACCACCGGGGAGCCGCTTGATCCCGACCCGCAACTTCCCGGTATTCGCATTGGAGCAGATCGAGTAGGAGCGACGGACGTCTCGACCGTCGATGTCGGCTCGCATCGTGACGTGATGACCGGGGAGATAGTCGAATGCCTCCTCCAGCTCCTCGGGCACCTCGAAGGTCACGGTCACCGAGTCGTCGGTCAACGGAGAGACCTCGATCACTCGCAGCGGGTGGAACTCCACGCTCACCTCAGAACTCCTTGAATCGGTCGAACGGGTCACCGCAGGAGGCGCACACCATGAGCGCCTTGCACGCGGTGGAGCCGAAACGGGAGATCTCCCGGGGTGACCCAGCGCGGCAACGAGGGCACACCACATCGTCGTCGGGCGAGGGCGGGGCGATCCCGAACCGGGCCAGCTTCTCTTTGCCTTCAGCGGTGACCCAATCACTGCTCCAGGCCGGATGCTGGACCGTGGCCACCTCGACCCGGTCGAACCCGGCGCCGGCCAGCGCCACGCGGAGATCTTTCTCGATCACGTTCATGGCCGGACAGCCGGAATAGGTAGGTGTGATCGTGGCTTTCACCACACCGTCGACCATCTCGACGCTGCGCAGGATCCCCAGGTCGGCGATGGTCAGGACTGGTATCTCCGGGTCTACGACCTGCTCGGCGACCTTGCGCGCCACCTCCAGCCGAGTCGGAACGGACAAGGTCACCATCTCAGCTCCGGGTGGCTGCGCTGCAGCCATTGCATCTCGGCGATGAGAGGGCCCAGATGCTCGGAGTGAAAGCCCCGTCGCCCACCGCCGCGCTGGTAAGGGTCTCCGGGAATCTGCAGGGTCGCCTCGGCAAGGACGCCCCCAACCACTCGGTCCCAGACCTCACGATGGGAGCCCGGCAGGTCCTCGAACATCTCATCTGTGTAACGCCACAGCCGGTCCACCCCCTGCTGCGTGCGGCGATGTGACTCCTCGGTGCCATCCCCGAGCCGAACGACCCAGGACGAGGAGTGGAGCAGGTGGTAGCGGGCCTCCTTGAGTGCTCGTCCGGCGATGCCCGCCAACTCGGTTTCGTCTGACGTAGCGAGCTCCTCCCAGAGCCCCACCTGATAGGCGTCGAAGAACAGGCCGCGCACCATGGTGTTGGCGAAGTCGCCATTGGGCTGCTCGACGAGAAGGAGGTTGAGGAACTCCCTCTCGGGCCGTCTCATGGCGAAGTCGTCTTCGCCGCGGCCTCGCCCCTCCAGCTCTCCTGCAAGGGTGTAGAGCCCGCGAGCTACCCCGAGATGGTCGAGAGCGATGTTGCCTATCGCAATGTCCTCCTCGAGGTCGGGCGCCCTCGAGATCCATTCCCCGAGACGCTGAGCCAGGACCAGGTTGTCGTCGGCGTGAGCGAGAAGATCTAGGACCGCAGTCGTCACATGTGCCCCACTTCGTCGGGGATCTCATAGGTGGTGGCCAGCCGGTACGGCTTCTCGTTGGCGTCGACGAAGTCGGCGATCTCCTCCGGCTCGAAGGCGTTGATATCCGTGCTCCGGACCACCCAGAGGCTTGCCCCCTCACCCCGTCGCGTGTAGACGTCGCGGGCGTTCTGCAGGGCGGACTCGGCATCAGCGGCGTGGAGGCTCCCGATATGGACATGGGAGATGCCCCGACGGGCCCTCACGAACACCTCCCACATGGGCCAGGACTCCGAGGAGAGCTCGGCGCCCTCTTCCACCACAGCGCTCTCACCAGGGGCCACGGGCACGTCGTAGGTCATCGGAGCCTCCAGTGGTCTGTCGGAGAAATAGGGTGAGGATGTCTCCGAGTCATCGGGGTCAGCTGGCAAGGAGAAGCGCGCAGTCGCAGCCGGGGAGCTGCGGCGAGCACTTCGACGCAGCCAGGGGCCTCGAGGGCCGGAGAGATCCCACCGGTATTTCTTCGACGGGCCACTACGCCGCCGGAGCGGCCTTCTTGACGGCGTGGGCCATCGCCGCCTCCCTGACCCAGGCACCCTCTTCCCATGCGGCAAGTTTGTGGTCGATCCGGTCACGGTTCATCGGCCCATTGCCCTTGACCACCGCCCAGAACTCATCCCAATCGATCTCGCCGAAGTCGTAGTGGCCTCGCTCCTCGTTCCATCTCAGATCCGGGTCGGGGATGATCAGGCCCAGGTAGTCGGCCTGAGGGGCGGTCATGTCGACGAACTGCTGACGCAGGTCGTCGTTGGAGACCCGCTTGATCTTCCACTCCATCGACTGCTCGGTGTGGGTTGAGTCGGTGTCGTGCGGGCCGAACATCATCAAGGACGGCCACCACCATCGGTCGAGGGCGTCCTGGGCCATCTGCTTCTGCGCCGGGGAGCCGGTGCAAAGCCGGATCAGGCTCTCGTACCCCTGTCGCTGGTGGAACGACTCCTCTTTGCAGATCCGCACCATGGCCCGGGCGTAGGGCCCGTATGAACAGCGGGTCAGCATCACCTGGTTGGTGATGGCGGCCCCGTCTACAAGCCAGCCGATGGTGCCGATGTCTGCCCAGCTCAGGGTGGGATAGTTGAAGATCGACGAGTACTTGTGCTTGCCCTGATGGAGAAGAGTTTGCAGCTCGTCGCGCTTCACGCCGAGCGTCTCGGCCGCCGAGTAGAGGTAGAGACCGTGCCCGGCCTCGTCCTGCACTTTGGCCATGAGGATCGCCTTGCGATGCAGTGTGGGGGCACGACTGATCCAGTTCCCCTCGGGCTGCATGCCAATGATCTCCGAGTGGGCATGCTGGGCGATCTGGCGGATGAGGGTGTTCCGGTACGCATCAGGCATCCAGTCGGCCGGCTCGACTTTCTCCTCGGCGGCGACGATGGCGTCGAAGCGTTCTTCGGGGGTCATGACGGGAGGTTAACACAAACGAACGTTCGTTTGTAGAGCTGTCTGACGCACGCCTGGACTAGTCACGGCGGGCGAATTCGCAACGGTCCTGTTCACGGAACCAAACACGGATGAAATTGAGATCGTGCGCTAGGAGAGAAGCGCACATCGGGAACCAAAGTCTGGGGGCTCACCCCTTCGGCATTTGGCTTGCAGGTCGAATGTGCCCGGCCAGAGGTTCCTGAAATCACCCGAAGGGAGGGTCTCACCACAGGGAGACCCTCCCTTTTAGCTCTCGGGCGTCAACTGTCGAAGGAGCCGACCACTTCGCCGTTGAGTTGGACCTCACGTGACTCCTCGGCCCAGCTGCCCAGGGGAACGGCCACGGTGAACGGCTCCAACGCCTGGGTGCACATCTGATCCGAGGCGATCTGGGAGATCATGAGGACGTCGACGACCTCGCCATCGTCCTCCACCGTCCAGAAGATTTCATGACAGGCCGTCGGCTTGTCGCCGCTCACATCGAGCATCACCTGGATCGGGAAGCTCTCCATGATCCTCAGGTCCGCTGAGCTGATGAACACCTCACCGTCGATGTTCCCGTCGATCGGGGGCCGGGGCTCAGGGATGGAGCCGGGTGGCCCGGGCTCGACTATGGGCTGGTCACCGCCGTCATCCACCGGCTCATCGGGGTTGGCAGTCGTGGTCGGGCCAACCGTGCTGGTGGTCCCACCATCGCCGATCTGACCGGGATCGCCACAAGCGGCGAGGATCAAGGCCAGTCCGAGCATCACGAAGAGACGTCTCATGCCAGTTCGATGTCGATGGCCTTCCAACGGTTCCCGATCAGGCCAGTGAGACGAGATCGAGCAGCTCCTCGTCGAAAAAGCGCATCTCCCCCTCTGGCATGAGGACCGCCCGATCCGGCATGAGCTCCGCAACGAAGTCGGTGTCGTGGCTGACCAGGACGACGGTCCCCTCGTAGATGGTCAGGGCGTCGAGTAGCGCCTCCTTGGCCTGCGGGTCGAGGTTGTTGGTCGGCTCGTCGAGCAGGAGGACATTGGGGCGCGCAGCCACCAGCATGGCCAGGGCCAGCTTGGTCTTCTCGCCACCGGACAGCGTCGCCGCATCCTGATCGACTTTGTCAGCGAGCAGGAAGTGTCCGAGCAGCGAGCGAAGTGTCTGATCGGTCAGCCCACCCTCCTGACGCATGTGGTCGAGGACGGTCATCCCGGACCTGATCTGCTCGTGCTCCTGGGCGTAATAGCCGACGCTGGCGTTGTGCCCGAGCAATACCTCGCCGAGGTCTGCCGTCTCCACGCCGGCCAGGATGCGGAGCAGCGTGGTCTTGCCGGCGCCGTTGAGCCCGATCAGGAGCATCCGCTCCCCCCGCTCGACGGCTAGCTCCACGTCGACAAAGACCAGGTTGTCGCCGAAGGACTTGGCCAGCCCGAACGCGGTGAGCGGGACCCGGCCAGACTTGTCCGGCTGGGGGAAGGCGACCTTCACCTTCTTGCCACTCTTCTGCACTTCGACCAGCTCACGCTTCATCCGGTCGACACGGGTCTCCCACGAGCGGGCGATCTTGGCCATCTTCTCGGTGGTGCCCTTGAAGCGACGGATGTTCTCCTCGAGACGGGCAATGGCCTCGTCTTGATGCCGGCGCTCTCGCTCCCGCTGAGTGCGGCGCCGTTCCCGCTCGGCGAGGTAGTGCGTGTAGTTCCCCCTATAAGCCTCGATCTCCCCATGCTCCAGTGCGAGGACTGATGTGATCGCCTCGTCGAGCAGGGGCAGGTCGTGGGACACCACCAGCATCCCGCCTCGATATGTGGTGAGCCAGTCGATGAGCCAAGCCTTGGCGTCGAGGTCGAGATGGTTGGTCGGCTCGTCGAGGAGGAGCACGTCGGTTTCGGCGAACAGAATCCGCGCTAATTCGACCCGGCGGCGCTGGCCACCTGACATGGTCACCACCGGCTGCACCAGCTCATCGTTCCCGATGCCAAGTGATGCCGCCATCCGCTTCGCCTCAGCTTCGGCGACGAAGCCACCCTTGGCCTCGAATTCGTCATGAAGACGGGTGAAGCGGACGATCCCCCGGTCACGCTCGTCGCCATGGAGGTCGTGGAGACGGATTCGGGCCTCCTCGATGCGGCGTTGCAGGGCACCGATCTCACGGGCCATCAGGATGCGCTCGAGAGCGGTGGCGTCCGGATGCTCCAGTTCGGGGAGGGCGGCTTCCTGGGAGAAGTACCCGATCCGCCCCGATCTCAGCACTGTCCCCTCGGTCGGGACAACCGTGCCGGTCAGTGTCTTCATCAGGGTGGTCTTGCCCGCTCCGTTGCGGCCGACGAGGCCTATGCGATCTCCTGATTGCACACTGAACGAGGCCCCCTCGAGCAAGGTGCGGGGGCCGACGTCGATGCGGAGGTCGCGTGCTATCAACATGAGGGGGACCGGTCGGCGAGGACGTTAGGACCGGCGGGTGGGGTAACGACGGTGAAATACCTCCACGCCCGTAAACCCACCCTAAGACTCCCCTACTAACTTGCTGATCGATGTTCGGGCCGTTCAAGGCGCTGTTCGACTCGCCGTTCCTCCGCCGGGTCAGCTGGCACATCAAGAGGGTGGGAGAGAAGATCGACAAACGATTCTTCCTCTCACTCTTCTTGGGCCTGGTCGTGATCCTGGGTCTGGCGGCGGCGATCGTGTGGGTGACAGAGACCGACCGCACCGTCGACATGTTGGGCCAGTCCTTCTACTGGGCCGGGGCGACGGTGTTGGGTCTCGGCTCGTCCTTCGCCACCGGCCCGGTCGGATGGGTAGTGGGCTGGCTGCTCGGACTTTTCGGGGTTGCCATCGTGGCGACGATCACCGGCGCCCTGGTCGGGTTCGTCATTGATTTCCTTCTGAAGGAGGGGCAGGGAATGGGAGCGTCTGGATACAAAGACCACATTGTGTTGTGTGGCTGGAACGCCACCGCCCGTGACCTGGTCGAGGAGCTCAACAAGGACGACTACGAGGCACGGGTTGTCCTGCTCCACGACAGCGAGCGAAGCCCCGCTCCCGACTGGGTCTACTTCATCCGGGGCAGCACCAGTCACGACCCCGATCTCCGCCGGGCCGGGATCGAGCACGCCTCCGCCGCCATCGTGTGCCCGATCGACGGGTCCGACCAGGCAGACATGGCCTCGATCCTCGCCGTCCTTGCAATCGAGTCGATCAACCCCGAAGTCAGGACAGTGGTAGAGGTCAACAACCCAGACCATGTCCCCCACTTCGAGCGGGCCAACGTCAACGAGATCATGGTCACTTCCAGGCTCGCCGCCCATCTGCTCGCCCGGTCCGCCCTATACCCGGGGCTTTCCCAGCTCGTCTCCGACATCGTCACCGGTGGTGAGGGGTCAGAGCTCTACCGGGTCGCCCTTCCCGAGGACTGCGCCGGCATGACCATCGACCAACTCGCGTCGAAGCTGCGCGCCGAGCACCTCGCCACTCTGCTGGCCGTGGTCCGCGACGGGACAACCCACACCAACCCGGACCTCGAGTTCCGGGTCCAGCCCGGCGACGACCTGGTCGTCGTGGCTGAGCATCTCGGCGATCACGAGGCCATCGAAGAGCCCGTCGAAGAACCT
>JALDXM010000108.1:0-7042 GCA_032155085.1 Actinomycetota bacterium
GCGAACGCAGTCCTCACTCCCCCGGCGATGTCGGAATGGATCATCCGGGCGGCATGAGTGCCCATCTGCATCGCTGCCGGTGCGACACCGGGGACACCGGGGAGGGTCGCCAGATCCCCAACTACGAATACCTCCGAATGGCCGGGGACCGACAGATCGTCCTTCACCAGCACCCGACCACTCCGATCGGTATCAGCACCGAGCATCTCACCAAGAGACGAAGCCTGCACGCCGGCCGCCCACAGGACGAGACCCGCGTCGATCCTGTGGCCGTCGGTCAGCGTGACTCCACCCGAGTCGATCTGGTCGACCATCGACCCAGTCAAGACCTCAACACCGAGCGTCTCCAGCTGACGACGAGCGCTTCGGGATAAATCATCGGGATAGACAGGGAGCACGTTCGGCGCGCCTTCCACGAGCACCACCCTGGCCCGGGTCGGATCGATGACGTCGAAGTCTTCGTCCAGCGAATGGACTGCGATCTCGACGAGGGCTCCGGCCAGCTCGACACCGGTGGGGCCGGCCCCCACCACGACGAAGGTCAGCAGCCGCTCGGCCTCTTCGGGGTTGCGCTCTGCCTTCTCGAAAGCGGCCAGGATGCGCTGACGCATCACCAGGGCATCTTCGAGGCTCTTGAGCCCGAGAGCTAGTGGCTCCCACTCGTCGTGCCCGAAGTAAGAATGGGTGGCCCCGGTGGCGAGGACGAGATAGTCATACGGCAGTCTCGAGCCGTCCTCGAGGGTCACCTCTGTCCCATCCAGGTCGAGACCGGTCACCTCTGCCAGCAGGACACCCCGGACGTTCTCCTGGCGCCTGAAGATCGATCGGATCGGGTAGGCGATGTCACTCGGATTCAAGGCCGCTGTCGCCACCTGGTAGAGCAGCGGCTGGAACAGATGAAAGTTGCGCTTGTCGACGATCGTCACCTCGACCGGGGCGTTCCTCAGCGTTCTCGCCGCGTTCAGCCCGGCGAAGCCGGAACCGACCACCACTACCCGAAGCGGGGCGTTCTCACCCCCGGACGAGGACATCTGCCAAGGAACGTAAGGCCCGTGCCCGATGCGAGACCTTGTTCTTCTCCGAGACCCCCATCTCGGCGAGCGTCCGACCCTCGACTTCGAACACCGGGTCGTAACCGAATCCGTCGTCGCCACGGGCTGTCTCGGCGATCACGCCATCCAGCGAGCCGTCGACGACGATCTCCGAGCCGTCCGGCATGACCAGCGCCACAGCGGTCCGGAAGGTTGCCCGCCGGTCTGCCACACCGTCCATCTCCCGCAGAAGACGGGTGACGTTGTCTGCGTACGTGGCGTCCTCGCCGGCGAAGCGCGCCGTCCTCACCCCTGGCCGCCCATCCAGAGCGGCGACCTCGAGACCCGTATCGTCCGCCACCGTCGGTAGCCCGACCACTTCCACGACAGCTCTTGCCTTGAGGAGGGCGTTCTCCTCGAGCGTCTCACCTGTCTCATCCACGTCGGGCCACTCCAGACCCCTGACGATCTCCCCGGCCACGCCCGCCTTCCCGAGCACGTCTTCTATCTCCAGGATCTTGTCCGGGTTCTTCGAGGCAACAACCAGGCGCGGGATCATTCTGCAACCGCCTGACGCTGCAGGTCGTGCAACTCGGCTATGCCCTTTGCCGCCAGGTCGAGCAATCGGTCCAGCTCATCCCTGGTGAACGGGGCACGCTCAGCCGTGCCCTGGACCTCGACGAGGAGCCCCCGCCCGCTCATCACCACGTTCATGTCGACCTCGGCCCCGACATCTCTCTCGTAATCGAGGTCGAGCATCGGGGTGCCCTCGACAATGCCCACCGACACAGCAGCCACCTCGTCGATCAAGGGCACCTCCACCATCAGCCCCCTTTCCACGGCGTCGGCCAGCGCATCGTGAAGGGCGATCCAGGCCCCGGTGATCGCCGCTGTCCGGGTTCCCCCGTCGGCCTCGATCACATCACAGTCGACCATCACCATGGCCTCCCCCATCTTCTTCAGGTCGACCACCGCTCTGAGAGAGCGGCCGATCAGGCGGGAGATCTCCTGAGCCCGGCCACCGGTCACGTGGTCCCGGCGGATCCTCTCATTGGAGGAGCCGGGCAGCATCCCGTACTCGGCGGTGACCCAGCCCCGGCCCGAATCGCGCATCCACCGTGGCACCTCTCCCAGGACAGAGGCGGTGCACAACACCCTTGTACGTCCCATGGAGATCATCACGGAGCCGGGGGTCGCCGACGTGTACGGGATCTCCAATCGGACCTCGCGGAGTTGGTCCGGCGGGCGTTCAGACATCAAAGGTCACACCGGGCATAGCCAGCGAGACAGGGCGGTCGAACGTCGTTTCGGCCTCCTCGACCGACCGGCTGACGTCCAGGTACGGAGGGATGTGGGTCAACACCAGCCGCTTGGCCCCGACCTCTCTGGCGATCTGACCTGCCTCGGACGACATCAAGTGGTGGGGATAGTCGTCTTCGCCACGCTCCTGGTACGCGGCTTCGGAGAGCATCAGATCCACCCCTCGAGCCGACTCCCTCCACTCTCCTTTGGGACCGGTGTCCCCGGTGTAGAAGAACGTCCGGTTTTCCGCCTCCCAGCGTGACCCGACGGTCGGCACCGAGTGGTCCATCTCGGTGAACGAGACGGAGAGATCACCGATGTCCACCCTGTCCCCGGTCCAGACCGCTTGGAAGTCGAATGTCTCGGACAATTTCGACCCCTGTCCCCCGTCGAGGAAGCCAGCCACGCCGTCCCAGACCGCCTGAGGTGCATAGAGCGGCACCCCACGCCGTGGGTCCGGGCAATAGGTCCAGGCGTGGAAGGCCGTGAAAAGATCGCAGCAGTGATCCGGGTGCTGGTGCGAGATCACGATTGCGTCGATCATGTATGAGTCGACGGGCAGGTTGACGAATGTCCCCGGCCCTGCGTCCAACCACACCCGCGTGCTTCCCTGTTCCACCAGGTAGCCCGAGGCAGGGCGGCCGGCGACGGGGAACGTCCCCGACGAGCCGATGACGTTGAGCCTCATGGCGCCAGCCTCTCCGTCTGCCATTCGGCCCCATCCTTGACGTATCGCACCCTGTCATGAAAGCGGTTTGGCTGGCCCTGCCAGAACTCGACCTGTTGGGGTACCAGCCGCCAGCCTCCCCAAGCTCGAGGTCGCGGGATCTTCACTCCCGTGTATCGGGCGTCGAGCTGCCGAAACGCCTCTTCGAGCTCCTCACGGGATCCAACCACCTGGCTTTGATTCGAGGCGTGGGCCGCGATCTGGGCACCACGGGGCCGCGCCTCGAAGTAGCGGTCGGACTCATCGTCACCGACCATGGTCACTGACCCCTCGAACCGGATCTGGCGATGCAGCGGGATCCAGACGAAGGTGGCAGCGGCCGGTGGGTTGACTCTCAGTTCCTCGCTCTTACGACTCGCCAGATTGGTGTAGAAGACGAGGCCACGCTCGTCGATCCCTTTCATCAACACGGCGCGGGCAGACGGCACCGCATGGGCGTCGGCAGTGGCGAGGATGAATGCATTTGGCTCCTCCAGTCCCACGTCGAGGGCCGCGTTGAACCAGATCCGGAACTGGGTGATCGGATCGGCGGCCATGTCCCGCTCGTTCAGCCCCAACGCCTCGTACTCGCGCCGAAGCTGAGCCACCTGGTCTTCAATCACCCACCCGACGATAGCCTCGGGGGGTGAGCCGGGACCCGAGCGCATCCACCCCAGCCATGCTCGGTCGAGCCCTCGGACGCCGCTGTCCCAGGTGTGGTGCTCACGCCTTCGATTCCTACTTCGCATTGCACGAAAACTGCCCTCGGTGCGGTCTCCACTTCGAGCGTGAACAGGGTTACTGGGTCGGTGCGCTCGTCATCAACACAGCGGTTGCCTTCGGCACCTTCATCGTGTTGTTCGTGGGAGGGATGTTTCTCACGTGGCCTGATGTCCCCTGGACCCTCCTCGGTGTCATCACCATCGCCGCCATGGCGGTAGTCCCGGTCCTGTTCTACCCGCTCTCCAAGACGACGTGGATGGCCCTCGAGTTGTCGTGGCATCCCCTGGAGGACGGTGAGATCGCCCGAGCTGCGGCGCGGGCCACTAAAGACGCTTCGCCACCTCGTCCAGCATGACTTCGGTGGCGCCACCTCCGATCGAGGCGATCCGGACATCCCGATAGAGCCGCTCCACCGCGGTCTCGGCGATGAACCCCATGCCACCGTGGAACTGGACACAGTCGTACAAGACCCTGTTGACCATCTCCCCGACGTAGGCCTTCACTTCGGACACCTGCCTGGTGGCGTCCTCACCCTGGTCGCTGAGCCAGGCAGCGTGGTAGGCGAGTTCGCGTCCGGCATCGATCTCCCCCTGCCGCGCCGCGATCCTCTGCCGAATCGCCTGCTTGTCCCAGAGTGGGGAGCCAAAGGCGGTGCGGCCCTTGACATGCTCGATGGTCAGCTCGAGCGCCCGCTGTGCCTCGCCCAGGGCCTGGCCCATGATGGCCAGACGCTCGTTCTGGAAGTTGGCCATGACGTAGTAGAAGCCACGGTTCTCCTCACCGATCAGGTTCGCTTCCGGAACCCAGACGTCCTCCAGGACCAGCTCGGCGGTGTTGGAAGAGTGCCAGCCCATCTTCTCCAGGGCACGACTCGCCTCGAACCCCTCTGTCTCCCGCTCCACGGCGAAGATCGAGATCCCCCGTGACCCCTTGGCGGTGGCGTCGGTCCGGGCCGCAATGAAGACCAGGTCGGCGATGCCACCATTGGTGATGAACATCTTGGTTCCGTTCAAAACGAAGCCATCACCCTCCCGTGTGGCCGTGGTGCGCAGAGCCGCCACATCCGACCCGGCATCGGGCTCAGTCACTCCAATTGCGGACAGGATCTCGCCGCTGACCATCCCCGGTAGCCAGCGGCCCTTCTGCTCCTCATTGCCGAAGTTGGTCAGGTAGGGCATGGCGAGGTCGGTGTGCACCAGGACGGTGATGGTGAATCCGCCATATGTGGACCGACCCAGCTCCTCGGCGAACACCACCGAGGTCAGCGCCCCCATGCCGAGCCCCCCGTGCTCCTCAGGCGCTCTCAATCCGAAGAATCCGAGACGGGCCATGTCGCTCAGGACAGAGCGAGGCACACCCTCGTCCTCCCAATCGGCCGCGCGGGGAACGATCTCCTTCTCGACGTACTCGCGGGTCTGAGCCCGGATCGCAGCAAGGTCGTCGTCTATGTAGATCGACTTGGTGAGCTCGGTCATTCCCCCTCCGTCGACGCCAGCACCGCCCGGCCAGCGTCACTGTTGTAACGGAGATTGTGGTCGGCGCAGAAACGCTGGGCCACACCTGCAACCGCAGTCAGATCGACACCGTGCTCGATCCCCAGGCCGTCCAGCAGATACACCAGGTCCTCGGTGGCGACATTGCCGGCCGCCCCCGGAGCGTAAGGACACCCGCCGAGGCCGCCGGCAGACGAGTCCATCATCGCCACTCCGTGAGTCAGTGTGACGACTGTGTTGGCGATCGCCTGCCCGTAAGTGTCATGGAAATGCACCCCGAGCATCTCCACCGGCACCCGGTCGAGCACCTCTGCGAGAAGCCTTTCGACATGGGCCGGGGTGGCCCGGCCGATCGTCTCCCCCAGGAAAACGGCATGGACTCCCCACTCGAGCAACGTCTCGGCGAGATGGGCCACCCAGTCTGGGTCCTGTTCCCCCTCGAACGGACAATGAGTGGCGGTCGACACGTAACCCCGGACCTCGACGTCCTCCGGTGCCTCCAACAAGATGCGACGGATCCGATGCATGGACTCGTCGACTGTGGCGTTGATGTTGCGCTCATTGAACGTGTCGGAAGCCGCAGTCAGCACTCCGATGCCGTCCACGCCAGCGGCCACAGCTGCCTCCAGGCCCTTCATGTTCGGGACCAGCCCGAACAGCGACACCCCATCGCGGCTCTCGACACCGGCGATCACCTCTGCGCCATCGGCCATCTGAGGGACCGCCTTCGGGCTGACGAATGACACCGCGTCAAAAGTGCGCAGGCCGGTGCCGACCAAATCATCTATGAGGCGGGACTTGTCCGCGGTTGGCACCCAGGCGCCAAGAGATTGGAGACCGTCGCGGGAGGACGACTCGGTGATTGCGACCCGCGAGGGAAGGGCCGACACAGAGATGGTTCAGCCGCTCTGCTTGAACTCGGCGAGACTCTCGATGAACTGGATGCGCTGACCACTGTGAGCCAGCCGGTTGCCGATGACGCCGTAGCTCTCGCCTCTCGCTCGTAGATTGAGCACCACGCGCTCGATGGGACGCAGGGGGTCGTCCCTCGTCGTCGAACTGGGAGGCAAGCCGTCCTTGAACTCGATCATTTCGATGATCCGATGAACGGTTCCCGGCTTCTTGTTGACGCGCTTCCCGATCTCGGGCACGGTGGCACCTGCGCCACGGAGGTTCATCACTACGCGTTCGATCGGGCGCAGACGGACGCCCGGGGTGTCAGGCATGAACTGCGTCCTCGCTGTAGGGCTCGATCATGATGCACTCGCCGGGGCACTCCTCCGCAGACTCGATCGTGTCCTCGATCAGATTGTCGGGAACCCGGGCTACGCCGCGGGCGCCGTCGGGGGCCTGCTCGCCGTCGAAAACGATGGTGCGCCCAAAATGCTTGGACTCTTCCTTGACGACCCAGAGACCGTCATCACGGCCTACGAAGACGTCCGGGGTTATCTCCTCACAGATGCCATCGCCAGTGCAGAGATCTTGATCGATCCAAACCATCAGCTTGGTCTTGTCGGCCACTCCAGTTCACCTCGTCTCGAAAGAGCCGTCATCATGACCCTACCCGGGAGGCGGACTCATCAATCCTTTCCGTGTGATTCCAGGATGAACACCCTGATGTCGCGGTGTGCTGCTCTCCCGGCGTATTCGCGATAGCCCGGGTAGGCCGAGGCGGCCAGATCCCACACCTCCGCGGTCTCATCGGGGGCTGCCGGACGGGCCCGGACTCGGGCCTTTCTGGCCCGGTATTCGACTTCGGCGATCGGCTCGGCCTCGAGGTTGTACAC
>JALDXM010000109.1:0-7041 GCA_032155085.1 Actinomycetota bacterium
CGATGCCTAGATCGGGCACGAGGCCACAGTGTCGAAGGTGGGTGAGGAGCAGCTCTTCTACTTGATGTCCCGAGGCCTCACCGAGGACCAGGCCACGACCATGATCGTCGCCGGTTTCATCGAGCCCATCGTCAAGGAGCTCCCCATGGAGTATGCGGTGGAGATGAACCGGCTCATCGAGCTCAACATGGCCGAAGCGGGCGCCATCGGCTAGGCCGATCCCACCTGCGTTGTTCGTTCTTCGTCTTACGTTTTACGTCGCTTGTCCAGCTTTTGGATCAGGTCGTGGGCGGCCAGCTCGATCTCCTTGTGGTCCCACTGAGTGGCTCGGAATCGGCATGCCATGAGCCCGCTGCGATGCAGACGTCGGAAATCGCCGAAGACAAACGCATACCTGGACTTGGTCTCATCCGTCGCCCCGTCGGTGAGGCCAAGATGCCACTCTGAGTACGTGTCCCAGTCGTTCCGCTCGAGATACTCGTTCTCGGCGGTGGCATCAGGTTGGACCTCGGACCACTCGCTTCGAACGACGTAGCGCTTGGCCGTGATCATCTCCTCGGCTCGAGCCACGGCCGCCTCGTTCACCAGGTACTTGGCCATGGGCTCGTCAATGGGATCATGCCCACCCGGTACCCGATTTATCCTTGTTCGAACCGTGAGCCCGGAGCCAATCCATTAGCACCTTCCTGGGGCTGTCCGCGGTCCTCCTTCTCATCCTGCTGACCGGATTCTTCGTCGCCGCCGAGTTCGCCCTCGTGGCAGTCGACCGGAGCAACGTGGAGCGGAAGGCTCAGGAAGGCGAGCGCCCGGCTCGACGCATCCTTGGCTCGCTGCGGAATCTCTCCTTCGAGCTGTCCGGCGCCCAACTGGGGATCACCGTCACCTCCCTGATCCTCGGTGCCATCGCCGAGCCCACCGTGGCGACGCTGATCGAGCCGTTGGTTTCTTCGATCCCCTTCCTGTCGGCTACCGCCGCCCCGGTCGTCTCGCTGATTCTCGCCTTCATCCTGGCGACCGGCGGTGCGATGGTTTTCGGCGAGCTCGTCCCCAAGAACCTGGCAATCGCCCGGCCCTACTTCTCCGCCGTCTGGTTCGCCATCCCGCTGCAGGTGGTCAACCGCCTGATCCGCCCGCTCATCGTGTTCCTCAACGAGTCCGCCAACTGGACGGTCCGGAAGCTCGGAATCGAGCCCAGGGAGGAGCTGGCGGGCGTCCGGTCGATGGAGGAGCTGGAGCTCGTGATCAGATCGTCGGGTGAAGAAGGCCGTCTCGATGACGACGAGCTGGAGTTGCTCACCCGGGCTATCACCTTCACCGAGAAGGTGGCGGCCGACGCCATGGTGCCCAGGGTCTCGGTGGCCGGTCTCAGTCGTCACGACTCGGTCGCCGAGCTGCGTCGGGCGTCCGCGGCGACAGGCCACTCCCGATTCCCTGTGTTCGATGACGACCTCGACGACATCATCGGCGTGGTTCATGTCAAGGACAGCTTCAACGTCCCCGAGTCACGGGTCCCGGTGACGCCGGTCGGCGAGATCTCGAAGACGGCGTTGCAAGTGCCCGAGTCGAGCACGCTCGAGTACCTCTTGACCCGCCTTCAGACCGAAGGCCAGGGCATGGCGGTCGTAGTCGACGAATACGGGGGCACTGCCGGGATCGTGACCATCGAAGACCTCCTCGAGGAGATATTCGGTGAGATCGAAGACGAATACGACCAGGAGACCTCCGTCGACGAGCCGACTGAAGAAGTAGAGGTCCTCTCAGGCCTCCTCCACAGACACGAAGTCGAGGAGCTGATCGGATTCGAGTGGCCGGAAGGGCGATACGAGACACTCGGCGGCTTCATCGTGGCGAGCCTTGGGAGGTTCCCGGTTGTTGGCGAGATCGTCCGCATGGATGACACCGCCTTCGAGGTCCTGGCCATGGACGGCCATCGAGTCGACCAGGTCCGCGTGACCAGAGAAGCGTCGCATGAGGGGGATGACAGGTGAACTGGTCCGCTCTCCTCTGGTTGGTGCTCCTTCTTCTTGCGAACGGATTCTTCGTCGCCGCCGAGTTCGCCTACATCACGGCTCGCCGCAATCTGCTCGAGCAAATCCCTCGGCGGTCTGCACAGACCGCGGTCGGTCTCAACAAGAACCTCACACTCAGCCTCGCCGCTGCCCAGCTGGGAATCACCATGGCCTCCCTGGTCCTGGGCGCCGTTGCCGAGCCGGCCGTCGCCACGATCTTCGAGTCCATCCTGGGGCCCCTCCCTCTGTCAGAGAACGTGATCCACGGGATCTCGTTGGTGATCGCACTCCTCATAGTCGTATTCCTCCACATGGTCATCGGGGAGATGGCCCCCAAGAACATCACCATCTCCGCCCCAGAGAAGACAGCGGTCGCATTGGCCTTCCCGTTCCGTGGATTCATCATGGTGTTCAAGCCCCTGATCTGGGTCCTCAACGCCGCCGCCAACGGGGTGCTGAGGCTGTTCGGAGTGGCTACGGCCGACGCGCTGGAGGTCGGCCACTCCGCTGAGGATCTGGCCATCATCATCGGCACGGGGCGGAGGGAGGGCGTGATCGAGGACTTTGCCCATCGTCTCCTGACCGGAGCCATCACTTTCGGCGATCTCGATGCATCCGAGGTGATGGTGCCGAGGCCCGATGTCCAAGCCGCCCCGGTCGACACACCGGTTTCGGGTCTCCAGGAGCAGATGAGGGTCACCGGTCACTCCAGGATCCCCCTCTACGAGTCTGATCTCGACGGGATCGTCGGCCTGGTCCACGTCAAGGACCTCATGACCGAAGACCTCGACCGGGAGGCGCCGCTCCCGACGTCGTCCTGGAGGGTGCCGCTCGTGGTGCCAGAGACCGCGCCACTGCGTTCCGTGCTCGATGAGATGCGTCAGGCCAGGACCCACCTCGCCGTGGTGGTCGATGAGCACGGCAGCACCGCTGGGATCATCACGATGGAGGACATCGCCGAAGAGCTGGTGGGTGAGATCGCGGATGAACATGACCCCGACACCCAGCCCGTGTCGGTCGACCCCAGCGGTCGGATCGTGGCCGCGGGCACGGTGCGCCCTGATGAGTTGGTGCGCTTTGGGGTCAGGCTCCCGTCCGGTGACTACGAGACGATCGGTGGCCTGGTGATGGACCGGCTCGGTCGTATGCCGCGGCGTGGCGATGTCGTCGAAGACACCGGTTGGCGTTTGAAAGTGAGGAGCACGGAGGGAAGACGCGTCGGCGAGGTCGAGATCACCGCTATGGACGGTGGCGCCCAGTAGCGCCGGGGCCGATCAGTTGGAGCGTCCGACCACGAAGCCGAGGATCAGACCTCCGACTGCGCCCCATACAAGCGAGAAACCATCTCCGACATAAGCAATCGATGGCGCACCGGCGATCTTCATGATTGTTGATCCGGCGATCCCGCCGATGACGCCCATGAGGATGGCGCCGAAGAGGTTGTCGGCGCTGGCGACGAATCCTCCGATCAGGCCCGCGATGCCGCCAACTGCGCCAACAATGGCCAGGGCCTGCCAGGTGGAAGCGTCTAGGAACATCTCAGGCGGAGATGACCTTCTCCTCGACCACCGTCTTCATGGGGAACTGCACTGACCGGCCAGCCATGCTGAAAGGCTCGGTCAGCATCACCACGATGGTGGTGGGCCCACGCGAGACGACATGTCCCGTGTAGGTGTGGAATCCGTCTTGATCCTGTGTGATGAATGTAACGACCATGTTCTTTATCCCTATCTCCGACTCACATCATCGTCATCCGGTTTCACAATGAGTTGGGTCTCGAGACCCATACTGGTGAATGACCGGCTTGACTCTCGGTTTATCCATTCGTTACCGACCGGCTCTTAGCTTGGGAAGAAGTGCGTCTATTAGTTGTCGAAGATGAGCCCGATCTGGCCAATGCCGTCGCCAGAGGGCTGAGACGGGATGGCCATGCGGTCGATGTCGCCCTGACCGCAGTCGACGCCGACATGAAGCTCCGCACTGCGGGATACGACCTGGTCTGCCTCGACTGGAGCCTGCCCGACGGGTCCGGGATTACGTTGTGCCGTCAACTGGTCACCGGGGAGCTCCCGACGCTGGAGGGAGAGAGGCCGAAGATCCTGATGCTCACCGCCCGTGACGGGGTGGAGGATCGAGTCACCGGCCTCGATTCGGGGGCTGACGACTACCTGGTGAAGCCCTTTGCCTTCGCCGAGTTGTCGGCCCGGGTGCGGGCCCTCCTGCGGCGGGATGAGCGCGTCGACCCGGTTCTGGAAGTGGGACCACTTCGGCTGGACCCGGCTCGCTTCGAGGCGAGCAGGGCTGGCATGAGCCTCGAACTGACCGCCAAGGAATTCTCCCTTCTCCACTATTTCATGTCACACGCCGGGCATGTGCTCAGTCAGGAGCATCTGCTCGAGCATGTCTGGGATGAGATGGCAGATCCGATGACCAACGTGGTCCGCGTAACGGTCAGCAATCTTCGCAAGAAGTTGGGTGACCCGCCCCTCATCGAGACAATCCCCGGCCGGGGTTACAGGCTGGGGGAGTGATGCGAGACTCGCTGCGATTCCGTCTCTCGGTGCAGTACTCGGCGATCGTGTTCGGCCTTGGGGCGGCGTTGCTCGGCCTGGTGTATCTCGCGCTTCGCAACTGGCTTCGCGGGCAGACGATCACCCAGTACGTCTGGAGCGGGCGGCCAGTCGTGGTGGAAGGAGTGGAGGTGGTTCTTCCCACTGTCTCTGCCCGGGAGGTTCGTGCCATCGAGTCCGTTTACAACGAGATCATCCTCGATCAGGTGGCCAAGTGGACGATCGTCGCCCTGGTCGCCCTTTTCCTTCTCAGCATTGCTGTCGGCTGGGTCATGTCGGGCCGGGTCCTACGACCGGTCGAGGAGATCACCAATGTCGCTCGCGACATCCAGGCGTCCGACCTGAGCCGTCGCATCGGTCTCGAAGGCCCGGACGACGAGATCACCCGGCTCGCAGCCACGTTCGACAGCATGCTGGAACGTCTCGACCGCGCCTTCTCCAGCCAGAGACGTTTTCTCGCCGACACGAGCCATGACCTCCGCACGCCATTGGCGGTGATCAGGTCGAACGTGGACGTTGTCGCCGTTGACGAGGAGGCGACACTCGCCGACTGGAAAGAGGTGGGCGGGATCGTCCAGCGCAACACGGAGAAGATGTCGGAGATGATCGATGGGCTGCTGGCCACGGCGCGTCTCCAGACTGGCAAGGCGCAGGCGGTCGCCATGAATCTTGGTGACCTGGTGACGGCCAAAGGCGCCGAGCTGGCCAAACCACTCGCTGAGAAGGGCATCACCCTGGTCATCGAGTCATCGCCTGCGCTGGTCGAAGGCGTCGTCGTGTCACTGGACCGTGCCCTCACCAACCTCATCGACAACGCGATCGTGGTCTCCGAGCCTGGCTCGGTGATCAGGGTCGGCGCCGGGATGGACGGAGCGTGGGCGTGGACGGCGGTGACCGACCAGGGGCCCGGCCTTCCCGAAGAGCCCGAGGGCGGCCGCATCGGACTGGGGTTGTCGATAGTCGAACAGATCGCCGAGGCGCACGAGGGCGCGCTCGTTTCGACGCCAGGGCCTGCCGGGAAAGGGACCACGATGACCATTTGGCTCCCTGCCGACGGCGCCGAGGGCGATCCACCAGATAAGGCAGCCCCCTTTACGGGAGCTTGATGTCCCTGGCCATAGGTTCGGGGCAGGAGGTTTCAATCGATATGACCAACGAAGACACGACAATCGGCACGCCCGCCCCGAGTGGCGAGGAGGGCACCGTCGGCGCCGCCAGCGAAATGCCGCCGAGCCCGGTAGCGACCCAGGAGCCCGCGCCGCAGCCTGCGGCCTCTGAGCCGGTCGAGCCGACCCGCGCCCTTCCCCCTACTCCGCCCATCCAGCCGCCTGCGACTACAACACGTCCGCCCACCGCTTCGAGCACATCGCGGAGGGTTTCGCCCTGGCTCGTGGGCATCATCGCTCTTCTTCTGGTCGTTGGTTCGTCTGCCGCCACCTATCTGATCACCACCCTCGACGACGAACCCGAGGTGGCCGCTCAAGGTACCGACCCGACACCCGCTGCTGAGGACGAGGCCCAGGCAGCGGAGGATCAGGCGCCTTCGTCAGGTGAGGAGCCGATCGCCGATGCGGCCGCTGTGATCTTGCCCTCAGTCGTGCAGATCCAGACTGGTTCCGGGCCGGAGTCCGGTGTCGGATCCGGCGTGATCTATGACTCGAATGGCCTCATCCTCACCGCAGCCCATGTGGTGGAAGGCCAAGAGACCGTGACCGTTCGCTTCGCCGACGGCGAGCAAGTGGAGGGCACTGTCGTCGGTGGCACAGCAGGTGCCGACGTCGCCGTTGTCCAGGTCGAGCGCACCGGCCTCCCCGCCGCTGAGCTCGCTCTCGACGACGAGCCCCAGGTCGGCCAGATGGCGATCGCGGTGGGCAGTCCCTGGGGTCTCCAGGGCACCGTGACCGCCGGGATCATCTCGGCTGTCGACCAGGCGATCCCGCAGGGCGGGTCTGCCCGGGCAGTGCTCCAGACCGACGCCGCCATCAACCCCGGCAACTCGGGTGGACCGCTGGTCGATCGTGAGGGACGGGTCATCGGGATCAATGTCTCCATCTTCAGTCTCTCCGGTGCCAACGATGGTGTGGGCTTCGCGGTCCCCATCGACGTGGCGAATGACATCGCACAGCGGGTCGTTGCCGGCGAAGAGATCCAGTCCGCCTACCTCGGTGTCTCCCTCGGAGTTGTGGAGACCGGCCAGGCCGGCGCCCTCGTCGAAGAGGTTTCTCCCGGAAGCGGTGCGGACGAGGCTGGGCTCCAGCCCGGCGACCTGGTCATCTCGATCGAAGGCGCTCCCGTCCAGAGCGGTGGCGATCTCGCAGCTCAGATCCAGACCCACCAGCCTGGCGATTCCGTTGACCTCCAAGTGGTCAGGAACGGCGAGCAGACAACCCTCACGGTCACCCTTGGAGAACGTCCCGCAAATCTGGACTGATTCCCCTCAGCCTCCTCCCCGGTGGGGCCCG
>JALDXM010000110.1:0-6965 GCA_032155085.1 Actinomycetota bacterium
GGGATGGCCCAAGACGTCAGGGAGTCGGGGCATCCACGTCTATGTGCGCATCGAGCCGCTGTGGGACTTCTTCCAAACCCGCCGCGCCGTCCTCGCCGCGGCCCGTGAGCTGGAGCGGCGGATGGAGGGGCTGGTCACCACCAAGTGGTGGAAAGAGGAGCGCATCGGGGTGTTCATCGATTACAACCAGAACGCCCGCGACAAATCGGTGTGCTCCGCCTACGGAGTGAGGCCGACGGGGTTCGTATCGACACCGATCACGTGGGAGGAGTTGCCCGACGTCGCCATCGAGGACTTCCCTCTCGGCACTTTTGCCGAGAGGTACGGCGCTGTGGGGGACCTGACCGCAGGGATCGACGAGTCGGCGGGCAGGATCGACACCCTGATGGAGTGGGTGGCGCGCGACCAGGAGAACGGGATTGGCGACGCGCCATGGCCACCGCACTATCCCAAGATGCCTGACGAGCCCCCCCGGGTCCAGCCCTCCAAGCAACGCCGACCGACCGAGGACTACTGAGCTTCCATGTCGAAATTGGGACGAGAAGCTGTCACATACGGCACGTTTTCGTCCCAATTTCGAAGGGGGACTAGAGCGCGTCCCGTCTCCGTAGCGCCCAGGTGAGGACGACGAGGCCGACGAGGAGGACGGCGCCCAATTTGGCCAATCCGCCGCCGATGCCGGCGGTGACCGGGGCCATGGCGCCCTCGGCCACCTCACCGAACCCGTCCTCCAGCCCGGCGTAGATCGACAAGGAGATCCTCCAGATCGAGAGCTGGGCAAGACCCTCCACCGCGAAGGCGAGGATCGTCTCCAGAACGAGGATGTAACCGACCCCGACGAGGAGGGCGCGGGGGACCAGATAGCCGAGGGGCACGAAGATGGCGGCGTAGCCGACTCCGGCGGCCATGAAGAGCGCCAAGGATGGGAGGGCCCCGTCGATGTCGCCGCCGACGGAAAGCAGGGCGATTGCCGAAGCGATCCATCCGCCGATCCCGATGACCAGCGCCGCCACGATGCCGGCGACCATCGACTGTGCCGCCATGTTCAGCCTGGACAACGGCCGCATGTAGATGTACGGCAATGTCCCGCTGTCGCGCTCGTCGCGGAGGGTTGCAGTGGTGAGGATCAATGCGGCGATGGCGAAGGTGTACCCGACGGAGGCCAGGATGTCGGTGTAGAGGGCAGTGAGCTCGCTGTCGGGGGCGTCGAAGGCGGAGAGCCAATAGACAAGAGCTGGAACCGAGGCAAGGGCGAGGAGGCCTATGACCCTTCCCCGACGCATGATCCGCCGGTACAGATGGATAGCGAGAGTCACGAGTGGGCCACTAACGGCCTTCGACCAGGTAGCGGAACACCGACTCCAGTGACTCGTCGACCGGCTCGATCTTGGTGATCGGGATCGAGTGATCGATGGAAAGGCCGGGAAGGCGGTGGGCGAGGCCGGCGGCATCGGTGGTCTCGATGTGGACGGTGTCACCTGCAACCTGGACCCCGAGCACATCCGGGCCGGCGATCAGGGCGGCGGCCAGCTTCCTCGGGTTGGCGGTGTCCACGTAGATGCGTCGCGGCTTGTCGGTCATAGCTGCCCGGATGGTCGCCACGTCGCCGACGGCGGCGAGACGGCCATCCACCATGGCCACCACCCGATCGGATACACGTTCGACCTCATTCAGGACGTGGGAGGAGACGAGCAGTGTCCTTCCTTGGGCTCCGAGCTGCTTGAAGAGGGCGATCAGCTGCGCTCTCTGCACCGGGTCCGCGCCGTTCAGCGGCTCATCGAGAAGCAGGACCTCCGGGTCGGACACCAACGCAGCTGCGACCTTCGCCCGCTGTCTCATTCCCTTGGAGAAGCCGCCGAGCGCACGATCTGCCGCGTCCGTCAGCTGCACGGTCTCGATCGCCGCGGCCGCACGGTCCTTGGGACTGTCGATCTTGGCCAGCTTGGCGGCCAGCTCGACGAATTGGCGTCCGGTGAGCCGCTCGTAGACCGACTCGTCCTCTGGGACGAGCGAGATCCGCCGGTAGATGTCGGTGTCCTTCCTCGGATCTACTCCGAGGATGCTGACCTCACCCTGAGACGGTCGCTGGAGACCGGCGATCACCCGAAAGAGAGTGGTCTTGCCGGCGCCGTTGGGCCCGAGCAGACCCGTCACTCCGGGCCGGAAAGTGATGGTCAATTCGCTCACCGCCACCTTGAGCCCGAACCACTTGGACATGTTGTTGACGACGATCGTGTCGGTCACGCCAGCCTCCGGTAGCGGTAGCGGACGAACAAGGCGGCGGCAATGACCAGGACGACGATGACGATCACAGACACCCAAACCTCGAATCCGGCCTGTTCGGGCGCATAGGCGACGGTGTCCCCGAAGAAATAGTCCCTGATGATCCTGGGGTGGTGGTCGAGGGCGAGGAGGGCAAAATATCGGGAGCCGGCAAACCCGGCCTCGGCCACCCGCCCGGCGACCGCGGCGCCGGCAAAGAGGATCCCGAGAAATGCGGCGGCGGCGATGCCGGTCCGGTCGATCACAGCGGAGAGGGCGAACACAACCGCCCCATGTACCGCGATGAACGCGGCGGTGGTGACCGGAACCTGCCAGAGGACGTCGAGATTGTTTCCCAGGTAGCTGAGGAAGCCCTCCTCGGCGATAAGCCCCAATCCGAGATGGAGGACGATCTGCGGAACGATGTAGATGGCGCCGACAACGGTCGCGAAGGCCCCGACCTTGGAGACGAGATAGCCGTCGACGGTGAGCGGGCGGGAGAAGTACACGGACAGCACGCCCTTGGTCCGGTCCGGGATCAGGAGCTGGGGACCGGCGAGGGCGATAAAGAGAAGAGAGATGCCCGAGTAGAAGTCGAAAAGCCCGCCGTAGGTCGGGATCTCCTGGCGCAGGCTCTCCTCGATGTTCCCGATCGCCCAGTGGATACCGACGAAAACCGCGGCGGCGACGATAGATATGACGATGAGGGACCACGGGAAGATCTTCTGGCGCGCCTTGCGCCCCAGCCCCAGGACGCGCCGCACCCCGTCCTTGTAGACAGCCTTTCTCGCCCCACGGGTCCCGAGACGGGGCCCGTCATAAGTTCGATAGCCCCGGTCGTAGATGACCTGATCGGTCACGGCGTCGTCTCCCGGTTGAGGAACAGGTCCTCCAGCGATGCCGATCCGCGGATCATCCGGACCAGACCCGAGCCGGTGGAAGCCGCAGCAGCCATGACCATCGGCTCGATGGTCTCATCGCCGGGGCCGACGACCATGCGGAGCCCTTCCACGGCGACCTCGACCCCACCCGCTCGAATAGCGGCAGCCACTTCCTCGGGACGCTCGAGCACCTCTACGAGAACCGTTCCAAGCTTCTCGAAGCCTTTGAGAGGTCCCGATCGGAGGAGGTTCCCGGCATCGAGCATGATCACCCAGTCACAGGTCTGCTCGATATCGGTGAGCACGTGGGAGGAGACGATCACGTTTATTTCGAAAGTCGCCAGCCGCTTGATCAGATCGAGCATCTGGGTCCGGCCTTCGGGATCGAGCCCGGAGGCGGGCTCGTCGAGGAGGAGCAGGTCGGGGTCGTGGACGATGGCCTGCGCCAGCTTGACCCGTTGCTGCATGCCGGTGGAGAAGTCGCCCAGATGGCGGAACCGCTCCTCCTCCAGACCTACCAGGAAGAGCGTCTCGGACGAACGCCGCTTCGCCTCCCGCGGAGGGATCCCGGCCAGCTGGGCTGCGTATGACACGAAGTCGGCTGCGGTCTGATCCTTGGGCAGACAGTCTCCTTCGGGCATGTAGCCGATCCGTGAGCGCACGACGAGAGGCTCCTGCTGAGGGTCATGTCCGAGGACGTCCATCGAGCCGGAGGTGGGATGTAGCAGCCCCAACATGAGCCGGAGAAGAGTGGTCTTGCCTGCTCCGTTCGCTCCGACCAGGCCGGTCACTCCGGGCGGGACCTCCAGGGTCAGATCGCGTAGGGCAAGGACCTCGCCGTAGTCGTGGGTGAGGTCCTCGGTCTGGAGTACGTGCATCTGCAGGTGGTCTTTCTAGGCGATCGATCCGGTGACGTCGATCAGGGAGATCCCTGATCTCCCCCTGTCACCACCTCGTGGAAGCCCGGGCCTTCGGGGCGTTCCAACTGGTCCATCGTGCATTGTCGTGGGTCTTTGTCCGGCCGCCAGCGATGGAATCGCGTGGCGTGACGAAACCGATCGCCCTCCAGCTGGTCGTAGCTGATCTCGACCACGACATCCCCGGTCACCGGTGTCCAGTCCAGGTCCTTCCCCGCCGACCAACGGCTGATCGCCCCCGGGGCCCTGGCGTGGCCTCCGAAGCTGTCGTCGGCGACAAGCTCCTTGAAGCGTTCGAAGATCTCCACCCGGTCGGCATTGCCGAACCCCGAACAGTGGCCGATGAAATGGAGCTGGCCCTCGTCGTCGAATAGGCCGAGAAGGAGAGATCCGATCTTGCCTCCGTCCTTGTGCTCCCGGAATCCGCCGACCACACAGTCGACCGTCCGACGGTGTTTGATCTTGATCATCGCCCGCTTCCCGTGCTGATAGGCCAGATCGGGGTTCTTTGCGACGATCCCGTCACAGCCCGCCGACTCGAAGCCGTCGAACCACTCCTTGGCGATCTCTTCGTCTTCGGTCTGCGGGGTGAGATGCCAGGGGTCGCTCAGAGAGCCGGCCAATTCGACCAAACGCTCTCGGCGCTCCCGGAACGGCTTCTCACGCAGATCCTCGCCGCGATCGGCCAGAAGGTCGAAGGCCACCAGTTCCGCAGGCGTCTGCTCGGAGAGCATGTTGATCCGGGAGGCGGCGGGGTGGATGCGCTGCTGCAGGGAGTCGAAGTCGGTCACGCCGTCGACCACGACCACGATCTCGCCGTCAACCACCGTTCCTTCCGGTAACTGGCCCAATGCCGGTGTCAGTTCGGGGAAATACCTGAGCAGGGGCCGCTGGTTGCGAGAGTCGATGCGATCTTCCGGGCTCGACCACGAGATCGACCTGAACCCGTCCCATTTCGGCTCGTAGACGAAGTCCCCCTTGGGCCATTGCTCGGAGACCTTGGCCTCCATGGTCTCGATCGGAGGCGGGAAGGGATGACTCACGGGGGGCGAGTGTAAGCAGCGATACCCTGATCGCTGAGATGGAGAAATACATCGCCCGTCTCCCGTCCTGGGCCAGGGGCCCGGCGGAGATCCTGGCAGGCGCCGCTGAGGAGTACGGAGCCGATCGTTGCTCTCGAATGGCTTCGGCGATCGCCTATCGCACGGTGTTCGCGCTCGCACCGTTGATGATGATCGCCATCGCCATTCTGGGCACGTTCCTGGGGAGCCGGTCCGAGGCCCAGCAAGAGATCGTCGATGCCATCGCGAGGCTGGGCGGGGAGCAGCTTGCGACGTTGGTCGACGGGATCCTGACCTCCGCCCTCAACTCCACCGGGACCGCATACATCATCGGCGGGATCCTGCTCCTCTGGACCGCCTCCAGTCTGTTCCTCGAGATGCAACGCGACCTGAACGACATCTTCGACGTCCCTCACGAGGAGGTGTCCGGCATCTTTGCCATGGTCAGACGTCGGGGGATCGGCGTCCTCTGGGTGTTCGGTCTCGGTTTCCTCCTCGTTGCGACCTGGACGATCAACGCCGTATGGCGTTTCCTGGTCGGTTTGCTGCCGGATGCCCTCGAAGCGCTGAGTGATGTGGTCTCCGTCATCACGCCCCTCGTCTCGGTGGTCCTGTTACCCCTCGTGTTCGCCTTGATCTTCCAGACGATGACCACCCGGCGGGTCCCATGGCGTGCGGTGTGGGCCGGCGGCCTTTTCACCGCAGTCGTCTTCCTCCTCGCCTCATACGGGGTGGGGATCTACTTCCAGGTCGCCGGCCCCACCACTGCCCTTGGCTTCGCCGGGTCCTTCGTGGTGATCCTGTTCCTGGCCTACTTCCTATCGATGGTGTTCCTCTACGGCGCCGAGGTCACCAAGGTCTACTCCGATCGTCTCGCCGAGCGCTTGGCACCTGCCAGTGCCAAACCGCTGTACACCGATCCCCAGGTGGTCGTAGCAGAGCCTCCGACCGGGATCCCCCGCGCAGCCTTCCTGGCCTTCCTCGCCGGGATCATCGCCGGATGGCGGAGCAGCCGTCGCTGAACTTCTGTCAATTGATCCCGGTCTCCAATAACCTCGTTTCCAATGTCCGTTGACATCGCCGGGTTCGTCACCGACCTGAAGGAACACGCCACCGAGCACGGTTTCCACGTCCACGACGAGCGTCATTTCGTCGAGACCTACTCCCTGCGCCAGTCTTGGGAAGTCGATCTCCATCCCGAGGCAGGATGTGGCGGGCCCATCGATCTGCATGTCGCTCTCGATGTCGACCCCAAGGTGATCCTCTCTCTGCGTGAGGTCCTGGACGAGATGGACTCCGACTTCGAGGAGCCGGAAAACGTCTATCACCTCGATCTGTTCTTCAACTGGGCGGTGCCACCGCTGCACAGCCCGCCCGACCTGCTGGTCCTCGCCACAGACCTAGCCGGCATCGCCGGGGTGACGGTCCCAGTGGAGGTCTCCGCCATCGATTCCTATGGGGCGGTGACCGATGCTCCGGAGCGAAGGCTCACCATTACTGGTCGGGCAACGGTGAGCTTGGTCGACGTCCTCATGGGCCGGGAGCAGCTCTGTGATGTCCTCGACAGGTCGCACGAAGTCAGTGAATATCTGCTCGACCGGGTCGGCGGCTGGATGGAACTGCCGTCTTGATTTCCGCAACCCAGGGTTCCCAGCGTCGCTGAGCGACGTCCAGCGCCCTGAGTTGGTTACAACAGGCTGATCAGACCCCAGATGCCGAGGGCGGCGGTCAGGGCGGCCAGCGCCCAGAACCCGACCAGAGTGAGAGGCTTGGGTGGAGGGCCGGTTCGGATCTCGAAGGTGTCGGCCACCTTCCCCGGCTCGGATTCGGGCTCACCCTGGATG
>JALDXM010000111.1:0-6953 GCA_032155085.1 Actinomycetota bacterium
CCCCGTCACTCGTTTGTCCCGTAACGCTCGCGGAACGGGTTGCGGCCTAGGGTCACGACGTGAGGCAGGTCGGGACAAGGCAATCGACAACGATCAAGGCAGCGGTGACAGCGGTGCTCATCGCGATCGTGGTGTTGGCCGCCTTTGCGCTGATGTTCTACGCCAGGGCGGAGGCCAGCTTTGGGTGGTCAAAGTGGCTGGAAGCCCTGGGAACAGTCGGATGGCTGGCTGCTTTTGCAATCGTCGGGGCCCTAGTCGTCTCACATCGCTCGGGGAATGTGGTGGGTTGGCTCTGCCTCGCCTTCTCTTTCATTTGGGCCATCTGGAGCGCCGGAGACTCGCTTCTCCTCTACAACGAGCTCCATCCCGGAACTCTCCAGAACCCGGGATTAGTCGCCGCATTGATCCATCCTCTTTGGGTTCCGGGTATCGCCTTGGTAGGCCTTCTCATGCTCCTCTTCCCCGATGGAAAAGTGCCTTCACCACGCTGGCGCCCTGTCCTGTGGGGTCTGCTCGTCGTCACGGCAGTCCTCACGGTCACCGAATTCTTCCTCCCCGGCGTCGTCCAGGAGCGCACGGTCGTCAACCCTTTTGGAATCGATGCGTTCGAAGTGTTTGCCGGGCCAGTCGGGCTGGTCCTGGTTGTGCCTCTCATCGGCGGGATCCTGCTGTCGGCTGTCTCCGTCGTGTTTCGCTATCGGCAAGCTGACCAGGTGGAACGTTTGCAGCTGAAATGGTTGATGGCCGCCGCCATGGTCTCCGCCTGCTGCTACGCCCTCTTGTTCACGCGCGTTTTCGGTGAACTGTCGGTCCAACTGATCTTCTCACTCATACCGATCTCGATCTGGATCGCCATCCGCCGCCACCGTCTCTACGAGATCGACCGACTCATCAGCCGCACGGTGGCCTACGCGACGGTCGTGGTGATCCTTGGCGTTGTGTATCTCGGGTTCGTGTTCGTCCTCCAGGACTTGCTCCCCGGCGATGACAGCCTCGCCGTTGCAGCGTCGACTTTGGTCGTTGCTGCCATCTTCAACCCCCTCCGCAGGAGGGTGTTGGCACAGGTCAATCGATTCTTCAACAGATCGCATTACGACGCAGAGCGGGTGGTCGAGGTTTTCACCGACGGCCTGCGCGACGAGACCGATGCGGACTTGATTGTCCGTGGGTGGATGGGCGTCGTCTCTGAAACGATGGAGCCGGTCTCGGTCGGGGTCTGGACGAGATAGGGATCGCCCCCTAAGCTCGACATCGACATGAACCGGCTGTACGGCCACGCCCACCATCACCATCACCCGCAACGGGTCGGATGACGATGGGCTGAGGCCAAGAGCCACCAACGCAGACGCCGACCCAAGCGGTCGGCGTTTCTCTTTTCTGAGGGCAGCCCGACCGCAGACTGGAAGGACCCCTGAGATGAGCACAGAACCGACTATCCACCTGGCAGTTCCCAAGGGACGAATGGAGACAGGTGTCTTCAACCTGCTGTCAGCGGCCGGCATCGAGATCCATGTTGGCCAGCGGGGATATCGGCCTGTTCTGTCCGAGCCAGGCTTCGAGGTCAAACTGCTCAAGCCACAGAACATCGTCGAGATGCTCGGAGCAGGGACCCGCGACATCGGCTTTGCGGGTGCCGACTGGGTCGCCGAGCAGCAGGCCGACCTCATTGAGCTGCTGGACACCGGGCTCGACCCGGTGAGGATCGTTGCAGCAGCCGCCGAGAGCCTGCTCGAGGATGGCGCTCTCCCCCGTCGCGAACTGGTCGTCGCCAGCGAGTATGAGCGCCTGACACGGTCCTGGATCGATGAGCGCGGCCTCGACGCCACCTTCGTTCGCTCCTACGGCGCCACCGAGGTGTTTCCTCCGGAGGACGCCGACGTCATCGTCGACAACACCGCCACGGGCGAGACCCTTGTCGCCAACGGGCTCGCCGTCGTCGACGAGCTGATGACCTCATCGACCCGTCTCTATGCCAGCCAGCGGGCGGTGGCCGATCCGGAGAAGAAGACTGCGATCGACGGTCTTGTCCTAAGCCTGCGATCGGTGATCGATGCCCGGAAGAGAGCGATGCTCGAGCTGAACGTGTCACTGGCTGACCTCGACGCGGTGATAGAGGCATTGCCGGCGATGAGGGAGCCGACCGTCGCCATGCTCCATGGCGGCGCCGGGATGGCCGTCAAGGCAGCGGTGCCCCGAAGTGACCTGCCCCGGCTGATCCCCCGTCTCCGGCAGCTCGGGGCCACCGATATCGCCGTATCGAGGCTGGAGCAGATCGTCCCATGAGCGGCCCAGCCACTTACTTGCCCCAGGGCTTCAACGTGCCCATCGACCTCGACCTGTCCAAGAACGAGGGTCGAAGCAGGGCTGAAGAGCTCCTGGCCGCCATCGAAGACCCACGCCGTCTCATCGGGCGGTACCCCGATACCTCAGCCCTGCGGTCGAGACTCGGTGCCCTTCACGGCGTCGGCGAGGACCATGTCCTGGTGACGGCCGGCGGGGATGACGCCCTCTCGCGTTGCTTCATGGCGAGAGTGGGTGCCGGGCGTCAGGTGGTCAGCACCTACCCCACCTTCGAGATGATCCCCCGCTATGCCGAACAGCGTCGGGCGGAGCTCATGGAAATTCCCTGGTGGACCGGGCCCCTGCCGGTTCCGGAGCTGGTCGACGCCATCTCCGACGAAACCGACGCCGTATTCATCGTCTCGCCCAATAACCCGACCGGTTCGGCTGCGACCGAGATCGACCTGCTCAAGGTGGCGTCTGAGGCACCCTTGTTCGTGCTCGATGCCGCATACGTCGAGTTCGCCGACTTCGACCCAACACCGGCCATGCTCGAGTTGGGCAACGTCGTCGTGACCCGGACGCTGTCCAAGGCGTATGGGCTCGCCGGGCTCAGAGTGGGTTACCTGCTCGGGCCGCCGGACCTGGTGGCGTCGATCGGCGCCTTCGGCAACCCCTATCCCGTGTCCGCTCTGTCCTCGGCGATCGCCGAAACCCGGCTCGACCGGCCCGAGGACGAGCTCACATCCTTTGTCGACGAGGTGCGGAGGGAGCGAGCGGACCTCACCGGTGTCCTAACCGGGCTGGGCGCCAGACCCCTCCCATCACAGGGCAATTTCGTGCTGGCCGAGACCGACCATGCCGATTGGGTGGTGGCGGCAGCCGCCTCGCTGGGTGTCGGGTTGCGTCGCTTCGCCGAGCGACCGGGCTTGGAGAGCACCGTGCGGATCACGGTCCCCGGCGACCCCACCGACCTCGAAAGGCTGGTGGCCACATTGGGTGCGACACTGGCTCCCGAGGCGATCGTCTTCGACCTCGACGGTGTGCTCGCGGATGTGAGCCGATCCCAGGTCCTCGCCATCATCGAGACAGCCAGAAGCTTTGGCGTCGAGATTGGCATTGAGGACATCGAGACGGCCAAGGCCGAAGGAAACAGCAACGACGATTGGGTGCTGACACGTGAGTTGTGCCTGCGGGCAGGCGTAGACGCAGATATAGGTGAAGTGACCGACCGATTCGAGACGCTCTACCAGGGCTCTGAGGGAACGCCGGGTCTGAAAATGGCAGAGACATCGCTGGTCGACCCCGGGACCTGGCAAAGGTGGGCCGCTATGAGACCCCTAAGCATTGTCACCGGCCGTCCTCGCTCCGATGCGGTCGAGTTCCTGGAACGCTTCGGCCTCACCGATGGGCGTGGTGACGGGGAGGCCACACACCGATGCCATCGAGTTTCTGGAGCGCTTCGGCCTGGCCGGGGGTCTCGCCGCCCTGGTGACACGGGAGGACGCACCGCTCAAGCCGGACCCGGGCCCGGTCAGACTGGCTCTGGAAACCATGGGCGTGTCTCGGGCCTGGATGCTCGGGGATACCCCTGATGACCTGGCCGCGGCAAAGGGCGCAGGTGTGGTGCCGATCGGGGTGATCGCTCCGGGAGACGATCCGAAACGCGCCCGTGAGCGGCTTCGAGCGGCTGCCCGGGTACTGGACCAGACGACCGACCTGGAGGAGATGCTGACATGACACGCAAGGCCGAGTTCGAGCGTGAGACCAAGGAAGTCACGATCCGCGGCAGCCTGGACCTGGACGGCTCCGGTGTCTCGGATGTGAAGACGGGGCTGGGATTCGTCGACCATATGCTGACGACGCTGGCAAGACACGGGCGGTTCGACCTGTCCCTGACCGCCACCGGCGATACCGAGGTGGACGATCATCACACGGTCGAAGACTGCGCCATCGTCCTCGGACGTGCCCTCGACCGGGCCCTCGGTGATCGCACCGGGATCGCGCGGTTCGGCTATGCGTATGCACCGCTCGACGAGTCGCTGAGCCGAGCGGTGGTCGACCTGTCGGGACGTCCCTGGCCCGAGATCTCGATCGATTTCACCCGGGACACCATCGGCGATGTGGCGACCGAGAACCTCGTGCATTTCCTCAGGTCGTTCGCCATGGAAGGGCGGATGGCCCTCCACGTCGACCTGATTCGGGGGGACAACGACCATCACAAGGCGGAGTCGGCCTTCAAGGCAGTGGCCATCGCCCTCCGTTCGGCGGTTGCTGCCGATGGTTCCGGTATCCCCAGCACCAAAGGGACGCTGACGTGAGGAAGCTGACCATCGTGCCGACCGGCACGGCCAACACCGCTTCCATCATGGCCGCCCTCAACCGGCTCGGGGCATCGATCGGGGAAGCGGCAACAGCCGACGACGTCGCAACGTCCTCAGGTGTAGTCGTGCCGGGGGTGGGCGCCTTCGGGGCGGCTATGGCCCAGATCGAGTCCATGGGCCTACGCCAGGCCCTGTATGACCGGATCGAGGCAAATCGCCCGACGCTGGCAGTCTGTGTCGGGATGCAGCTCCTCAGCGGTGCCAGCGAGGAGAGCCCTGGTGCCGTCGGCCTGCAGGTGCTCGAGGAGCGTGTCAGCAGGTTCGGTGACGGGGTAAGCGTGCCGCAGATGGGCTGGAACACCGTCGAACCCGACCCGGGCGCCCGATTCGTCGAGCCTGGCTGGGCCTACTTCGCCAACTCGTACCGGTTCGACAAGGCTCCGACCGGCTGGGTGGGGAGTCGGAGCGAACATGGAGGCACGTTCTTGTCCGCCCTGGAGAAGGGTGACGTGCTCGCCTGCCAGTTCCATCCCGAGCTCTCCGGGGAATGGGGAGCCCGGCTGCTCGAGCGATGGCTCCAAGCTGTGGAGGCGGCATGACCCTGGCATCACGTGTCATCCCGTGCCTCGACATCAAAGACGGCCGTGTCGTCAAGGGAGTCAAGTTCCAGGGACTACGCGACGCGGGAGATCCGGTCGAATGCGCCCGGCTCTACGAGAGCCAGGGGGCCGACGAGATCGTCCTCCTCGATGTCTCCGCCACACCGGAGGGCCGGGGCCACGCCCTGGACACGGTGCGGGCGGTCCGTGCCGTGCTCTCCATACCTCTGTCCGTAGGTGGGGGGGTTCGGACGAGCGATGACGCCGGGCGCCTCCTCGAGGCGGGCGCCGACAAGGTGGGGATCAACACCGCCGCCGTGTCCCGCCCGGCCCTCGTAGGCGAGATCGCGGTGAGGTTCGGAACCCAATGCACCGTGCTGGCGGTGGATGCTGCCGCTACCGGCGACGGATGGGAGGTAGTGGTGGAAAGCGGTCGCAAGCGGACTGGCCTCGATGTCGTGGAGTGGTGCCGCAAGGCAGTGGCAACGGGCGCTGGTGAGATCCTTCTCACCAGCTGGGACCGTGATGGGACAAGGTCGGGGTACGACCTCGACCTGATCGCAGCGGTTTCCTCGGCGGTCACCGTCCCTGTCATCGCGTCCGGTGGCGCCGATCGCCCGGAGCATCTCGTCGAGGCGATTCGAGCCGGGGCCTCTGCTGCGCTCATCGCTTCGATCCTCCACGACGGCGACACCACCGTGGGAGCCCTGAAGCAAGCTATGACCCGAGGCGGGATCGTGGTGCGGCCATGATCATCCCGTCGATTGACATATCCGACGGGCAGGCCGTCCAGCTGGTCGGCGGCGAGACGCTGGCCATCGAAGCCGGCGATCCGTTTCCCATCATCGAGCGCTTCGGGCTGGTCGGTGAGGTGGCGTTGGTCGATATCGATGCCGCCCGGGGTGAGGGCGACAACTCCGCCCTGATTGCCGAGCTCAGTCGGCGAGGCAGCGTACGGGTCGGGGGCGGGATCCGTGACCTGGAAAACGCCAAACGATGGCTCGACCTCGGCGTCCAGAAGATAGTCATCGGGACCGCGGCCACTCCAGAGTTGCTCGCGGAGCTGCCACCCGACCGGGTGATCGTGGCCCTCGACTCGCGCGATGGAGAGGTGCTGACCCACGGTTGGCGTCAGGGCAGTGGGACCGGAGTCCTGGAGCGGATCCAGGAATTGCGCAACATTTGTGGCGGCTTCCTGATCACTTTCGTGGAGCGTGAAGGGCGGCTGGCCGGGACGGATCTCGACCGGGCCGCGATGGTGATCGAAGCCGCGGCGCCGGCGAGGGTCACCATCGCCGGTGGCATAACCAGTGCCCGTGAAGTGGCCGAGCTGGATCGTCTCGGGGCCGATGCTCAGGTGGGAATGGCCCTGTACACCGGGCAATTGACTTTGGCGGCGTCGATCGGCGCTGTGATGCGGTCCGACCGGACCGACGGGCTTTGGCCCACCGTCGTCGTCGATGAGCTCGGGACGGCGTTGGGTCTCGTCTACTCCAGCCCGGAGAGTCTGGAACGGGCGATCGAGGACAGACGTGGCGTCTACCAGAGTCGCTCGCGGGGCGTATGGGTCAAAGGCGAGACATCTGGCGCCATACAGGACTTGGTGGCAGTCGATGTCGATTGCGATCGAGACACCCTTCGCTTCACCGTGCGTCAGCACGACCCTGGTTTCTGTCACCTCGGGACAACGACCTGCTGGGGCGAGGACCACGGCCTGGGTCGTCTGGAGCGCCGTCTGGACAGGATCGCC
>JALDXM010000112.1:0-6897 GCA_032155085.1 Actinomycetota bacterium
GTTCATGACAGGGACGAGACTGAGCACCTCGGTTCCGTCTATCGGGCGGGCACCGGTGGCCGCTGCCTTGTGATCGAGCAGGTCCGCACGGGGTCGGTCCGCCACCCAGAGGAGCCCACGTGGGGACAGAAGCGGGGAGTCGGCAGCGCCAAGAGGAGGGTTGTCGAAGAACGGCTTGCTGGCAACGCCCAACGGCCGTGACCCTTGCCCTCCGTAGCTGGCGACATACATTGCCGCCGATCTTCCGGTCGTGTGATAGGCCATGCTGCGCTCCATCTCGAGCAGCGTCACGGAGCCATGGGGTGCTAGGTGGGCAGCGGCTGACACGCCGGCGATGCCCCCTCCGATCACGACGAAGTCGGTGAGAACCGGACCGGCGCTCAGGGGGTGACCACCACCCGACCAATGACTTTGCGCTCCGCCACCCACCGCATCGCCTCACGTCCTTCGTCGAGTGGGAATGTCTTCTGGACCAGCGGGCGAAGGGTTCCGTCTCTGACCCAATCCATGACGCGCCGATTGTTCTCGGCGCTCTTCTCCGGCTCCTCGATGTTGAACCGGCCCCAGAACACGCCGACCACGGAGTTGCCCTTGACCAGGTTCAGGTTCAACGGGGGGGATGGGATCACCCCCGAGGCGAAGCCGATGACCAGCAGACGCCCGTTCCAATTGGTGGAGCGCAGGGCCAACTCGGTCGCCTCGCCCCCAACCGGGTCATACACCACGTCGACCCCGCCACGCTCGGTGGCAGCCGCGATCCCATCCCGAAGCGGGGTCTCGTCATACCGGATCACTGCGTCGGCGCCAGCGGTCCTCACCGCCTCTGCCTTCTCCTCCGAGGAGACTGCGGCTAGCACTGTCGCCCCGAGCGCCTTGCCGATCTGGACTGCGGAGATGCCGACGCCACCGGCGGCTCCCAGGACGAGCAAAGTCTCACCCTCGGCCAGGCCACCCCTGTCGACCAGGGCGTGATAAGAGGTCCCATAGGCGACGGGTATCGCTGCGCCCTCTTCGAACCCGATCGTCTCGGGCAGTGGAACGACCGCCCCGGGTAAGGCGACGACACGTTCCGCCAGCGCTCCCATGCCAACGAATCCGCACACCCGGTCACCCGGCTGTATCCCTTCGACCCCGTCGGCCGACTCCACGATCCCGGCGAATTCGTTGCCGGGTACGAAAGGAAGTTCGGGCCTGACCTGGTACTGGCCGGCAACGATGAGAAGGTCGGCGAAATTGACCGCAGCCGCCTCGACCCGGACCACCGCGGTTCCCGGTGAAAGCTCGGGGTCGGGCATCTCCCCGACTCGCAAGGCCTGCCAGCCGTCGTAGCTGTCACAGATCAGAGCTCGCATCCTGGCGCCAGCCTACGGACACGGAAGGTCGTGCTCTGACACAATCGGGGCGTGCCCATCGAGCCGAGCCCGTCCAGCTTCGATCTACCCGACCCGCGTCCCGATGATGGCGACGTGGTGGCGGTCGGGGCGGACCTGGAGCCGGGCAACCTCCTCCAGGCATATCGAAAGGGCCTATTCCCCATGGGTCTGCCCGACGGGCATCTCGGATGGTGGTCGCCAGTCGATCGGGCCGTCCTCCCTCTGAAGGGCCTCCACATCAGCAGGTCGCTTCGCCAATCGACCCGTCGCTTCCAGGTGTCGGTCGACGCCGATTTCGAGGGGGTCATCAGGGGCTGTGCCGATTCGAGACGGCGGGACCCGTGGATCACCGAGGAGTTCGTGAGCGCCTACACCCAGCTCCACCGTCTTGGCTGGGCCCATTCGGTCGAGGTATGGGATCGAGATGGCACCCTTGTCGGAGGTCTCTACGGAGTATCCATTGGTGGCCTCTTTGCCGGCGAGTCGATGTTTCACGAAGCGAGAGATGCCTCGAAGGTGGCCCTAGTCCACCTCGTGGTCGTTATGACGAGGGGTGGAGGTGAGCTGCTCGATGTGCAATGGCAGACGCCGCACCTCCAGTCCCTGGGAGCGGTGATCATCGGACGTGAGGCATATCTGGAGAAGTTGGAGAAGGCCCTCGACGGGCCTGACGTTTTCTATGACGCCCACGAGAGCGACAGCCTCTGGTAGCTAGAGTCGCCAGGCAGTCCTGGAGGAGCGTTGCGGGCCGTCGTTGCCGGAGTCGATCTGACCGCCATGGGGCGGCGCGTTGCCGAGAGGGCCAGGATGATGGCCGAATCGGGTGGGGCCCGGGTCCGTTTGATTCATGTCCTCGAGCCCGTTGGCGAGGCGATGATCGAGCCTTCATTGGCCAGGCTCATGCGTGAGTACCAGATGGCCGAGGCCGCCAGGTTGGCCGACTGGATGAGGGATCGAGCGTCGGTCGACGTCGACCTCGAGGTTGTGAAGGGGTCGCCCTCATGGGAGCTGACCGCAGCCGGGAAAGCGGCCGAGATGGTTGTGGTCGGTTCGTCCTCGATCAACGCATTTTCGGTGGGGCCGGTGGCGAAGCGTGTGGCGCGAAAGTCGACGACCGACACGTTGTTGGTCCGTCGTCAGCCCCGTGTGCCCTACCGGAAGGTGATCGCGGCCGTCGACTTCTCAGAGCAATCCCGTGTGGCTGTGGACCGGGCCATCGATCTCTTCCCTGAAGCGGAGGTCACCGCGCTCTACTCCATGCCGTCGAGATTCGACCCTCTTCTGTCCGCTGCCGGCCTGTTCACCGAGGAGCTGGAGGTCTCACGCGGCGCACGGTTGCGAATGGCCGAAGATCGGATGGCCGAGTTCACTGCGCCATGGGATAGCAGCATCCGGTCTCTGGTGGTGGACGGCCCGCCGACTGAGACGATCGACGAGGTGGTTCGGCGGAGAGGTGCCGACCTGGTCATCGCGGCCAGCCGGGGCGCCACCGCCACTCGCATGGTCCTGCTTGGCACCGTCGCCGAGGGCCTGGTCTCGGAGGCCCCGTGCGACGTTCTCGTGGCAAGGGCCAAGGCGGCGTTCCGGCGTCCTTAGTGGCCTCTAGACGAGCGGGAACTCGATGACGAAGGTGGTCCCTTCCGGGCCGGACTCCACCTTGATGTCACCGCCGGTCCGATTGACGATGGTGTGCACAGTGTGCAGGCCGAGACCGGTTCCCTGACCCGGCGCCTTTGTGGTGAAGAACGGATCGAAGATGCGGTTCATCACCTCCGGATCGATACCGGGCCCGGTGTCAGAGATCTTCACGACGACAGCCGCATCCTCTCGGGATGCCTGGATAGTGAGCGTCCCAGCGCCCTCCATGGCATCTGCGGCGTTGTCGATGAGATTGGTCCAGACCTGGTTGAGATCCCGCCCCGAAGCCTCGATCTGAGGGAGCCCGGGCTCTATTTCGACGACGGTCTCGATGCCTCGCAGCTTGTGTTTCAAGAGGATGAGCGTGTCCCGGATCCCTTCAGTCGGGTCGATGCGCTGCACCGGGCCCTGATCCAGATACGAGTAGTTCTTGACCACCCGCACGAGCTCCGAGATTCGACCTGCGGCGATCCGCACTTCGCCGATCAACTGGGAGGCGAGGACCCTCAGGCCGAGCCACCGCGTGAACCTCTTCGCTGTGTCCCGGACCAGCCCGCTGACTGTTTCTTGAAGCAGGTCTCGGTCCCAACCATCGGCCACCAGGGCGGCCCCGAGCTCCCCGGTATCGGGTACTCCCAGCTCCTCCAGCCACGCCATGACTTCTTCTTCGAGGTTCGACCTGGTGAGGGGGTCGAGGCTCTCAGGTTTATCGGGGACCGGGATCGCCCCATCCATCAAACCTCCGATGCCGGCGAGCTCGATCGTGGCCTCGCCGAGATCGACATAGACGTCCTCGGCGCGGGACATGCTCCGCCCGACGGCGGCCGCCGGGTTGTTGAGCTCGTGCATGAGTTGAGCCGCCATCCGGCCGAGGGCGGCCATCCGCTCTTCGTGCCGGAGGGTGTCTTCGATACCACGAAGACGTGACGTGACCGTGCGGAACATCCGATGCACGACTCGGGAGTCCTGGATCAGATCTTCGAACGCGTTGGCCGGGATGCGGATCAACGTCGCAGATGTCGATGCAGTGACACTGGCGGTGCGAGGCGCATTGTCGAGCAAGGCGATCTCTCCGACGACCTCACCGGGCCCCAGTGAGGCGAGGGTCACTTCGCGATCGGATCCTTTCTTGGTGACGGTCAGCTCGCCGTCGACGATCACAAACATGTCTTCGGAAAGAGAGTCCTCTTCGATGATCATCGTCCCGGCCTCGACCTTGATCCTCTCTGACTTCCGGCACACCTGGTCGAGCAGGGCCTGGGGGAGATCCGAGAAATAGGGCAGGCCTCGTAGGACTTCGGCGATGTCGTTCAAAGCGCCGCCAGGTGGGTGTGCACGAAGCGGATGGCGGTGGCGCCCTCGCCAACGGCGCCGGCTACCCGCTTTATCGAGCCGTGCCGGACATCGCCGGCGGCGAAGATCCCGGGGACGCTGCTCTCCAGCGGCAGAGGATCGCGCTCGACGCTCCAGCCCTTCAGCGGGCCCAGATCCTCGCCGGTCAGGATGAACCCGCGCTCGTCGAGTTGAACGAGCCCCTCGAGCCACTCGGTGTGGGCGGTCTGCCCGATGAAGATGAAGATGGCACCGGCATCGACCTTTTCCTCTTCCTGGGTCTCACGGTCGCGCAACACGAGACTCTCCAGATGGGTGTCGCCTGATGCGGACACCACCTGGGCGCGGGGCCGCACGTGGACCGCGGGGTTGGCCTCGAGGTTGTCGATCAAGTACTTCGACATGGTGGAGGTCAGGGAGTCATCCCTGATCAGAATTGTCACGGAGTCGGTGAATCGTGAGAGGAAGAGGGCAGCCTGTCCGGCCGAGTTTCCTCCGCCGACGACGAACATCGGCTGGCCCCGGTGATTCGACGCCTCGATGTTCGACGTCCCGTAGTAGACCCCTGCTCCGATCAGGGGCTCCAGGCCATCTGCTGTCAGCGTGCGATAGGCGACCCCGGAGGCGATCACGAGCGCCTTGGAGGTGATGACCGAGCCGTCTTCGAGGTGGATGACGGTGTAGGGGTCCTTCCTCTCCAGACGGCTGACCGTGCCTGGAACCAGGATCTCGGCCCCGAGGCGCACCGCTTGAGCGGACGCTCGCCGGGCCAGGTCGCCGCCGCTCAGTCCCTTGGGAAACCCGAGATAGTTCTCGATGAGGGAGCTCTGCCCTGCTTGCCCTCCGGGAGCCTCGCTCTCGATCAGCAGCGTGCTCAACCCCTCGGATGCCCCGTAGACGGCTGCGGCCAGCCCGGCTGGGCCCGCTCCGATGATCACGACGTCGTAGACCTCGGAGGTGGCGTGCGTCTTGAGGCCGACACGCTCGGCGACCTGAGCCGGTGTCGGGTTGAGGATGGGCGGCCCATCTCCGAACAACACCACGGGTAGGTCGGCCATGGTCGCCCCCGCCTGTTCGGTCAATACCCATGCCTGCGGGTCGGTCTCGATGTCCATCGAGCGATATGGGATCTGGTTTCTGGCGAGGAACGCCTTCAGCTCATGAGCGGCGCGCGACCATTGTTGCCCGATCACCCTGATGCCGTCGAACCTGGGCCGGTACGCCGCCATCCAGTCCTCCAGGAGGTCGTCGAGGATGGGATAGAGCTTTTCCTCGGGCGGATCCCATGGCTTCATGATGTAGTGGTCGAGGCCGACATCGTTGATGGCCTGGATTGCGGCTTCGGTGTCGGCGTAAGCGGTGAGCAGGGCTCGCTTGGCGTTGGGGTGTATCTCGAGCGTTTCGCGCAAGACATCGATCCCTGTCACCGAGGGCATCCGCTGGTCGACCACCATCAGAGCGACGGGCGTGTCCTGGAGGGCAAGCGTGCGGAGGGTGTCGATGGCCTCCTGACCCCCACCCGCCCACACGATTCGATAGTCGTCGGAGTATCTGGCGCGCAGGTCGCGTTGCACGGCCTGGATCACCTCAGGCTCGTCGTCGACCGCGATGATCACCGGTTTGGTGTCTGTCATCTCTCCACGACCAGGTCCTCGAAGCAGAACTTCCAGCTCTCGCCGGGCTCGATGGACCGGATCACCGGATGGTGAGTGCCCTCCCAATGCTTCCTGGCATGTCGGTTCTTCGAGGCGTCGCAACAGCCCACGGCGCCGCAGGTGAGACAGGCGCGGAGGTGGACCCATCGGTCGCCCTGCTCGACGCATTGCTCGCACACGCTGGCCGTGGGCTCCACCGGCACGAGGCCGACGAAGTGCTCACAGGCATGTTCGTCCGTAATTCACCTCCCTCCACGAAATTAGCGCACAGCACCATACGTTGTAGCGCGGAGCACCGACCCCAGACAGGGCCTAACGACTCTGGCGTGAGTTCAGGGATCAGACTCCGTCGAGAGCCTTCCTCAGGGCTCGGGCCACGAAGACCTTGGCCAGGTGGCTCTTGTACTCGACAGATCCGTAGAGATCCTCGAGCACCGTCACGTCCTCGAGAGCGTGCTCGGCGGCGGCCTTGACTGCGTCGTCCGAGCCGTCGGTCCCGACCAGGGCATTGGCTACACCCAAGGCGAGCGAAGGCTTGGTCCCGACCCCGGTCAGCCCGATCCGGGCATCTTCGACGGTCCCGTTGCTCTTCTTGACCCAGGCGGCTGCTCCGGCCACGGCGTAGTCGGTGGTGCCGCCACGGCGACCCAGCTTGTCATAGGCGGAGGCCTCACCGGGCCCCATTTTCGGCAGCTGGATCTCGACGAGGATCTCGTCCGGCTCGAGAGCTGAAGTGAGGGCGTCGATGCAGAACTCCGACGCCTGGATCTCCCTCGACCCTGAAGCCGACCGAGCAATCATCTTCCCGCCCAGGGCGATGACCGCAGCCGGTTGATCTGCCGCAACATCCGAATGAGCCAAGGAGCCACAAGTGGTCCCTCGGTTCCTCACCTGCACGT
>JALDXM010000113.1:0-6896 GCA_032155085.1 Actinomycetota bacterium
CGGGCCACGGCTTCCGCAGCGGCTGCGGCAGCTTCGGCGTCGCCCAGGTACCTGCTCGACGTCGGCTCGAAGGAATCGTCCAGCTCGTATACCAACGGAAGACCGGTCGGGATGTTGAGATCCACGATCTCGTCGTCGCTCACACCGTCCAGATGTTTGACGAGGGCCCTGATCGAATTTCCGTGGGCCACAACCAGCGGCACCCTGCCGGCGAGCAGGTCGGGGACGATGACATCGTGCCAGTAGGGCAACATGCGAACCACCACGTCGGCAAGGCACTCGGTGGCGGGCAACAGATCGGGCGGCAAGTCCCGGTACCGGGCGTCATGCCGCGGGTGCCTTTCGTCGTCGGGTGACAGGGGTGGCGGAGGCACGTCATAACTCCTCCGCCACAAGAAAACCTGCTCGGCGCCGTGTTTGTCGGCCGTCTCCTTCTTGTTCAGGCCCTGCAGGTCGCCGTAATGCCTCTCGTTGAGTCGCCACGACCGGCGCACGGGCAGGTATTGCAGGCCCATCACCTTCAGGGTGATCTGGGCGGTATCGATGGCCCTGACCAGAACCGAGGTATGGAGAATGTCGGGAATCAGCCCTTCTTCCATCATCAGGCGGCCGGCCGTCTGTGCCTCTTCCTCACCGAGATCGGTCAGCCCGACGTCGGTCCAGCCGGTGAACAGGTTCTCCAGGTTCCAGGTCGACTGGCCATGCCTGAGCAGTATCAGAGTGTGACTCACACCCAATACCGGACGATGGCGGCGAAGCTGTCAGGGTCGAGCGAGGCGCCACCGACAAGGGCGCCGTCCACGTCGCTCTTGGCCATGAAGTCCTTGATGTTGCCAGCGTTGACCGACCCGCCATACAGGATCCGCACCCCCTCGGCTGCCTCGGGCGCCACCTTGTTCGACACCGTCTCCCGGATGATCCCCGCCATCAGGCCAGCATCGTCGGGCAGTGCGGTCCGCCCGGTCCCGATCGCCCAAATCGGCTCATAGGCAACCGAGGCCTGGCCCACCGCTTCGGGCTCGAGACGGGCCAACGACCCGACGACCTGGGAGACGACCACATTCTCCGCCTCACCTTCCTCACGCTGCTCCAGGGTCTCACCGACACAGACGATTGGGAACATCCCGGCGTCAGAAGCGGCCCTCGCCTTCCTCGCGACCATGTCATCGGTCTCGCCGAGGCCCTGCCGTCTCTCGGAGTGGCCGACGATGACGTGTCGGACGGAGAGCTTGGCCAGCATCGTTGCCGACACCGACCCGGTGAATGCCCCTGACTCCTCCCAGTGGACGTCCTGCGCCCCGAGCACGATCCGCAGCCGATCGGACTCGATGACGGTTTGGACCGACCGAAGGGAGGTGAACGGAGGGGCCACCACGACCTCCACCCGGTCGTAGTCGGCATGGTCCAGCCGGTAGGACAGCTTTTGCACCATCTGGATCGCCTCGAGATGACTGGCATTCATCTTCCAGTTGCCGACGATCAGGTCCTTGCGATCGCTCAAGGCCTGCCCCCCGTCTCCGCAGCCCATCTCGCCAAGACAGCCACACCTGGCAGCTCGCGGCCCTCGAGGAGCTCAAGCCCCGCACCCCCGCCAGTCGAGACATGGGAGACCTCCGACTCGAGCCCCAGTTCCCGCAGGGCGGCGACCGAGTCGCCACCACCAACGGCGGTGAACGCAGTGGCCTCGGCCACGGCGCGGGCTATCGCCTCGGTCCCTGATCTGAACGGCTCCCACTCGAACACCCCCATGGGCCCGTTCCAGAACACAGTCTCGGCGGTTCGGATCACGGACGCGAACAGCTGGTTGGTCTCCCGCCCTACATCGAGGCCCATCCAACCGGGCGGGATGTCCTTCACGTAGGTCTCTTTGTGCTCGGCGCCCTCGCTGAATTCGTTGGCGATCACGACATCAACGGGGAGGATGACTTTTTCCGAGTGGGGGCCGTCCAGGAATCTCTTGACGGCCTCGATTTGATCCTCTTCAACAAGAGAGGTGCCTACTTCTTCCCCCTTCGCCTTGAGGATCGTGAAGCACATGCCCCCACCGATGAGCATCACGTCCACCTTGGGCAAGAGGTTCTCGATCACACCGAGCTTGTCCGAGACCTTGGCTCCACCAAGGACGACCACGTAGGGCACCTTCGGATCGACCAGGAAGTTGCCCAGCGCTTCGAGCTCGGCGACGAGCAAAGGCCCGGCAACCGACCGGACATGCTCGGCGACCCCAACGGTGGAGGCGTGCGCCCGATGCACCGAGCCGAAAGCATCCTGGACGAACAGATCGACGCCTTCGGCCAGTCTGGCGGCCGCTGCCGGGTCGTTGGCAGTCTCTCCCGGATCAAAGCGGGTGTTCTCGAGGACCGTGATCTGGCCACCGGTCTCGAACCCAACCTGCTTCTTGGTCAGCCCAGCCATCGCTTCGGCGACTTTTTGCAGCGAGAAAGCCGGATCGGGACCGTCGGGCCGACCGAGATGGGAGCAGACCCTGACCCGGGCCCCGGCGTCGACCACTCGCTCCAGTGTGGGGAGCGCCGCCCGGATCCTGAAATCGTCGCTGACCGCGCCATTCTCGAGTGGGACGTTGAGATCGGAGCGAACGAGGACGTCCAGGTCTTTGACGTCGACGTCGTCCAGGGTCAGGTATGAGGCCATGGTCTCAATTTTCGGTGACGGCCAGCTTCTCCAGCACCCGCCCCAGCTTGAGCGGGTCGTGTTCGGGCCAGTCTGCCGTCTCATCTGCGAGATCTGCAAAGACGACCCGCCAGCCATGTCGGGCGGCGTCCTCAGGATCGATCACAACCCGGTCGTGACCCTCCGGCACTTCCAGCGGCCCGTCATGTGCCACCACGATTCCGGGCCCGGCCACGCCGACGTGTTTGGCAAGGGCGTCGACGTGTTCGGCTCCGCTCATACCCAATGTCTCCCCGTCTTGTGTGATCAGGTTCAGGACGAAGACCCGCTGGGCCGTGGCCCCCATGATGGCGGGTGCAAGCATCCCGACCATCAGGGCCGAGAGGATCGAGGTGTAGAGGCTGCCGGGGCCGATCACGATCTGATTGGCACCGGCTACCGCGGCCAGAGCGCGGCGGGTAGCGACGACGTCTCTCGGCTCGATGCGGAGGTCAGACAAGTCGCCCGCCGTATGGGAGATCTTCTTCTGCCCTCTCACCTCCAGGCCGTCGATGGTGGCCGTCAGAGTGATGGGTTGGTCGGCGACGGGGATGACCGAGCCCAGCGTCCCCAACATGCGCTCTGCGGTCTCGACAGCAGCCTCGAAGTCGCCGAACAGGTCGGCGAGCCCGGCGAGGATCAGGTTGCCCAGCGAGTGCTCGGCCACGTCGCCACCGGTGAACCGGTGTGAGAACAATTCCGACCAGAGCGATGGCTCGGGAGTGAGGGCAAGAAGACATCGCCGAACGTCGCCGGGCGGGGGTATGCCCAGCCCGCTGAGCCGCCCGGATGAGCCGCCGTCGTCACCCACCGCCACCAAGGCCGATATCTCACCGGCGTAACACTGGATCGCCTCCAGGGCTGCGGCCTGCCCATGACCGCCCCCCAAGGCGACGACCACCGGCCCCTTCGGGTCGAGGAGTAGTGGGGCGAGCGCGGTCTCGGTCTGCGTCTGCGGGTTCAACGTTCTATGTCACGGTGACGGACGCTGGCGGTGATCCCGTGCTGGGCCAGCCGGCGACGAAGCTCCTCGGCGATGGCAACAGAACGATGATGTCCCCCGGTGCAGCCGATGCCGACCGACAGGTAGGACTTGCCCTCGGCCTCGAAGTGAGGGATGAGGAATGCCAGCATGTCATCGGCACGGTCGACGAACTCCTTGGCTGCCTCCTCACCCATCACGTATTCGGCCACGCGCTCGTCGGTGCCGCGCAAGGGCCTCAATTCCGGCACCCAATGCGGGTTGGGTAGGAACCTCACGTCGAAGAGCAGGTCGATGTCGCGCGGCGTGCCGTTCTTGAATCCGAACGACCGGATCGAGACCCGCATCGGCCGGGCCATCTCCTCCTCGCTGAACTGGGCCGTCAACCTGTCCTTGAGCTCGTGGATGTTCAACGATGAGGTGTCGACGATCACATCCGCCTCCTCCCGAAGGTCGGAGAGCAGCTCGCGCTCGGCCGAGATCGAATCGGAGATGGTCTCGTGGCCGAGGGGATGCGGCCTCTTGTTCTCCTCGTAACGGGACACGATCACGTCGTCGTCAGCGTCGAGAAAGACGACACGGGTCATGACACCTTCACGGCTCAGCTCCTTCACCGCATCCCGCAACTCCTGGATGGGCAGGCCACCCCTGGAGTCGATCACCACTGCGAGATGCTTTTGACGCCTCTCGGGGAGGTCGTGGGATTCGGCGGCCGGGACGAGCAGTCTCGGAGGCAGGTTGTCGATGACGGTGTAGCCGAGGTCCTCGAGGATCTTTGCGGCGGACGATCGACCGGCGCCAGACATGCCGGTGACGACGAGAACGGCGGGATGATCGGTTGCTGGAAGCTCCATCGGTGCTCTCGATCAGTTGTGCAACGCAGCGTACAGATCGTCGGCCACGTTCCTCGGGACCACCTCGGCCAGCGAGTCAGCGCCGGCCTCCCTCATCTTCTTCAAAGAACCGAACCGCTTCAAGAGGTCCTTCTTTCGCTTGGGCCCAATGCCCGGAACCTCGTCGAGCACAGAGTCGACCATCGACTTCGACCGAAGCTGACGGTGATAGGTGATGGCGAATCGATGGGCTTCGTCGCGAACCTGTTGCAGAAGATAGAGAGCCTCGGCGTCCCTGGGTATCCGGAGAGGCTCGGGATTTCCAGGCAGGTAGACCTCCTCCATTCGCTTGGCCAGGCCAATGGCCGGAATGTCGAGCTCGAGCTCATCGAGGACTTTGACCGCCCTGCCCAGCTGGCCGGCACCACCATCCACCAGCACCAGTGAAGGCGGGTAGGAGAACCGTCCCTGCTCGCCGATGGGCCTCTTCCGCTCGGCGAGATAGGCGCGGAATCGCCGTCTGATCGTTTCCTCCATGGCCGCGAAATCGTCTTGGCCCTGGAGGGTGCGCATCTTGAACCTGCGGTAATCAGAGCGCTTCGGGATGCCGTCTTCGAGAACGACCATCGATGAAACTGTGTTGGTGCCCTGGAGGGTGGAGATGTCGAAGGCCTCGATGCGGAGTGGCGGCTCGGGGAGATCGAGCACCTCCTGGAGTGAGCGAAGCGCCTTGGCCCGTGCGTTGTGGTCCTGGCTCCGCTTGAGACGATGCCGGGCGAAGGCCTCGGCGGCGTTCGTCCTGGTCGTCTCCATGAGACGTCGTTTCGCCCCCCTGGTGGGAACACGCAGGCTCACCTTGGTCCCCCGGCGCTCGGCCAGCCAATCCTGAAGAAGCTCCTTCTCGGCCGGCTCGATCTCGACCAGCACCTGCTTGGGCGGGTCGTCCTCACCGTACAGCTCCCTGATCACCCTCCCCATGAGCTCGGCGTCGGTCAACTCCTCGACCCGGTCCACCACCGTCCCCAACCTCCCCACCAGACGCCCTCGCCGCACGTGGAGGATCTGGAAGGCGGACTCCAGCTCATCGCCATGGAATGCGATCAGGTCGAAGTTCTCGGGGCGCTCGGTGACGACCTCCTGGCGCAGAAGCGCCCGCCTCACGTCCTCGATCCGATCACGATGCCGGGCGGCGAGCTCGAACTCGCGCCGTTCGGATGCGTCCCACATCCTCTGGTCGAGATCGGAGAGGACCACCTCCGTGTCCCCACGGAGGAAGGCGGCGAGGCCGTCGACCATCTGCTGATAGTCCTCGGGGGTGACGGCATCGATGCAGGGCCCGGAGCACTTCTCGATGTGAAAGAGGAGACATGGCCGACCCTGGGCCCGCTGACGATCGAAGAATGAATCGGTGCAGGTCCGCACCGGAAAAGTGCGGAGAAGCTGGTCGAGCGTCTTGCGGATGGCGTAGGTGTGGGCGTAAGGCCCGAAGTACTCGTTCCCCTTTCGCTTCGCTCCCCGCATCACCCGCGCCCTGGGCCACTCGTCGCTGCGGGTTATCGCCAGATATGGGTAGGACTTGTCATCGACCAGCTTGACGTTGAAGCGAGGCCGATGCCGCTTGATCAGGGAGAACTCGAGCATCAGAGCCGCGACCTCGGACTCGGTGATGATCCATTCCACCGTCCGCGCGTTGTCGACCATGGCCTGGGTACGAGGATGGAGACCCACGCCAAAATAGGAGGGGACCCGGCTTCTCAGGCTCTTGGCCTTGCCGACGTACACCACCTTCCCGTGCTTGTCCCGGAACAAATAGGCCCCAGGCTGGTCGGGAATCTCCGATGTCTTCGGTCGTTCGAACACGCCTGGTCAGGGTAGGAGTCGCCAACGGCAAGCCATGAGCCTCGGGATGCCCGCCTGATCGACCAATTCGTGATGCGGGGCCTCGATCATTCTCTCCAGCGACCAGCCCGCTGCTGCCGCCGCTTCGAGGAGGTCGCCTGTGCTGCGATGGTGGAACACGATTCGCTGCTCCCCGGCCCGTTCGAGGCTGGAACCCGGTTCGAAATACGAGCCGGGCCGCCACAGGACCTCGTCGTCGGCGTCGGTGATCGGTGTCGATCCTGGCGCGGTCCAGAACGGGTGGTTCATCACCAGGGCAAAGACACCACCAGGTGTGACCACCCCAGCAAGCTCGACGAGGAGCCCGGCGTGGTCCTCGATGTGCTCGATGACGAGGACACAGACTGCCCCATCCACGGAGTCCTCACGGAGAAACCCCAGGTGCGGCAGCGATCCCCCGACCACCGGGCCGGTCTCCGCCGCCCTGTGGGCAAGGGCGAGATTCAGCTCGACGCCGATCGGATGGGCCCCGGTCGTGGCCAGGGCACGCATCACACGGCCCTCCCCACAGC
>JALDXM010000114.1:0-6855 GCA_032155085.1 Actinomycetota bacterium
CTAGCTTGCTTCTGACGTTCATCCCGCACCCCTTTCCACACTCAACCCCCAGGACAACCCGTGACGTCCGGCGATATCCACGAACGTAGCCCCACGGTGGGCCGTCGGACAAGATCGCGAAAAATCAGACAAACAAACATGGGCTGCTGGGGGAACGATGTCCGGGCGAGCACCCAGGCTCCTAGCGTCTCCGCTAGCCGGAATCGTGGAGGCGCCGGGGGCCCAAACTGTCAGGATCTCACGCTGTCTCACGTCGCTCACGCCACACGGCCACCTCATAGACCGCGCCGGTCGACTGTTGTCGGTCTGCTCTACGCATCGGACGCTTCGATGGTGTCGAGGAAATGACGCAAATGCTGCCGAACTGTCGCCGCTGCCGAAATCACAGGAATCGGGAGAAAGAACGGAGCAAGCAGCCACCCACGGCCGCGCAGGTGGCGAACTGCGTGAATCTCAACTCGACTTCCACCTCCCTCGGGTGTCGCCCACAATTCCCACGTGCTCCCCGGTTTAAAAATATTGGAATCGATGACCTCGCCCCGTAATGCGTGAGGGTCCGACCAGTCGTAGCGCAGACGCTCCCATACGTACCCGATGGGCCATGGATTCCCTTCAGTCACCTCGGCATGGCTCTCACCCGTCTCGTGGACCAACAGGTACTCGACGTGAACGTCGGGCCACATATCTGCTCGCCGATCTGTGAAGTCCCGGGCTGCAGCAAGAATCACATCTGGGGACAGGTCACTGTGCTCGCCGACACGGACACTCGGCATGGTCGAACCGTAGGTGATCGAGCTCCTGCCGGGGCTCGATCAAACGAGACCAAAAGGCCATCCGCTGAGTGTCGCTATCTGCGGTCGGGCGGGACAACCGGTGAGACGCCACCTACAAGGTCGCCAAGGTCCACCGATCCGCGATCCGCGGCGTCCGGTGAAGGAGTTCAGCGCGAGCAGGTCACTCCACCCAAAACTGGGCGGCGCCCATCGCAAGGGTCAGATGGTTCGGCCGCAATGAATGTCAAGGATCCTTCTTCGATCAACCACGGGTAGGTGCCGACGCCGTCGCAACGACTGCTCCCGGAGATCGTGATCTCGTCTCCCACGACCGAGATGGCTGCATTCGCCGCGTTTCCTCCACGAAAGATCCGATAACCGATCTCAGGCTGGGTGAGGAACAACAGGACTACCCACTGAACACCGGTCTGGTCAACCACTATCGATCTCCGGTCCGTTCGACTCGGGCCTATGCCAGGGACGCAGTGAGCGCGACCTTCCGGCGCTGCCCGACGGTCCGTCTTTTCGTGGGTTTGGGGAGACACCCGCACCAGCCCTAGGGTCGAATTCAATGCCGATCGGTTATCTGATCACGATGGGAGTGGCCGCGGCTGGCATGTTGCTGGCGCTTCGGCCGTTGGCTCGTTCCGGCGCGTTGGGGAGAATCAGTTGGATCCTCAGCGCCATGGTCGACGAGTCACCGTTCATCGGGCTCTACTGGGTGTTGACCGCCACCTTGCTCGCGTTCATCCAGGGAGACCTGAACACGCCCGTTGCTTGGGCAGCCCTGGGTGTGACCGCGGCGACATTCACCGGTATGCCCATCCTGATCCGGCGCAGCCTACGCGCGCGGGAGATCGTCGACCAGGTACTCGAGGCAGGTCTTGGACCAGAGTGGCCCACCATTGGCAGGACGCCTCAGGGCGGCCAGAGCCGGCATCACCTGCCCTGGGGGCGGATCATTGCTGCTCCCGTGCCCCTGTCCAGCCGGGGTGTCGACAAAGTTTCGAATCTGTCCTATGGGCCTCACGGCCGGCGCAATCAACTCGACGTTTACCGCAGGCACGAGCCGACAGGCCCCGGCCCGGTCCTGATCCACCTGCACGGAGGTGCCTGGCGATCCGGCCGCAAGAGCTTCTACGCCCGGGCCCTCCTCCACCATTTCGCCCGGCAGGGCTGGGTGTGCATCAGCGCCAATTACCGCCGACGCCCAGCGACATTCGTCGACTTCATGGTCGACGTCAAACGTGTCATCGCCTGGGCCCGGACCCAGGGCCCGACACATGGCGCCGACCCCGGGTTCATCCTGCTCGCGGGGAGCTCCTCAGGGGCTCATCTCGCCATCACCACCGCGCTCACAGCCAACGACCCCGGATTCCAGCCGGGCTTCACCGACATCGACACCACTGTGACGGCTGCAGTCGGGCTATACGGTTATTACGGCCGGATCGAGGCTGGGCCGTCGTCTCCGGCGGACTTCCTTCAACCCGAGGCTCCGCCCATATTCATCGCTCATGGCGATCAGGACACGTTCGTCCCACCCGAGCACGCACGACAACTCGTCTCCCTATTGAGCGCTACATCCAACAATCCGGTGGTCTATGCCGAGTTGCCGGGAGCCCAGCATTCCTTTGACCTGTTCCACTCAATCCGCTTCGCGATACTCATCGACGGAATCCAAGGATTTGCCAGCTGGGTCCGCTCGACCTCATCCAGCATCCAACACAACACGAAGAACTCCTGAGCGGCAGGCTCAACTCGGGCAGATGAGGGCTGGTCAGATCTCACGTCATCTCTCGTCGCTCGGGCCACAGCCGCGCCACAAGCACCCGTAACGGCGACAACCATCCTGGTCAGAGCGCTCAAAGCACCCCTTTCGCAACGAGGAGGCCACGGGTTCAAATCCCGTCAGCTCCACTAACCGTAACTGTGGCGGCGCGAGCGATCTCATGGTCGACGTCGGCGAGCAGAGTGGCACGCCACCCCAGCCCTGAGGCTGCGACTTGAAAACGAGATCGACTCCTTTGTGATCGAGGCCGGGCATATCCGCGTGAGGATGTGGACAAGCGTCGGTCCGGCCAACAACAGTCGGGGCTGCAGCCGCCCGAGGCTTAGTAGGCTCCGTAACCAGAGGTGGCACCCGTCGGTCTGTTCGAGCGTGAGCGTCCGCTAGCTGAGCTTACCGGCATGCTCGACTCCGTGGTCGGCGGTAACGGCTCTCTTGTCCTCATCGCCGGGGAGGCGGGGGCCGGGAAGACCACTCTCGTTCGAGAGTTCGCCACTCGCGTCGGCGAACGGGCCCTGGTGCTTACCGGCGCTTGTGACCCTTTGACCACACCCCGCCCTCTTGGGCCCCTGCTCGATATCGCCGCCGACTCCGATTCCGGCGTCGAGCCGCTTCACCTTGACTCCGATCCGATCGAGTATTTCTCGTCTTTCCTCTCGCGGCTCCGCTCCACCATCCGTCCGATCGTTGTGATCCTGGAGGATCTCCATTGGGCCGATGGCGGGACCCTCGATCTGGTTCGCTTCCTCGGCCGGCGAATCGGAGAGAGCAAGGCGCTGGTGCTTGGCACCTACCGCGACGACGAGGTGAGCAGCACCCATCCCCTGCGGGCGGTAATGGGCGACCTGGCTGGTCGAGAGACCACACATCGCCTCCATCTGAACCCACTCTCCCTGGACGCCGTGCGTCTCCTTGCAGCCGGCAAGGGCTTCGACCCCGAACGATTACACCGACTTACAGGCGGCAATCCGTTCTTCGTCACGGAAGTCATCGCTGCCGGCAGTGAACTGCCCGCCAACGTCGAAGATGCGGTCCTCGCCCGGCTCACCAGGTTGGCCGCGTCCACGCGCGCATTGGTGGAGACCGTTTCGATAGCTCCCCGGGCGATGGAAGTGGAGTTCGCTCTCCAGTTGAGCGAAGGGGCAAGCAACGACTTCGACCGAGCAACCGAAACCGGCATGCTCCTCCTCGAACATGGCAGGCTTCGCTTTCGGCACGAGATCGCCAGGCACGCCGTGGAGGCCTCGCTGCCGCCCGGGCGGCGCCTTCAGCTCCATCGGGAGATAATCGGACTGCTGCTCGACCAAGAGCCAGTGGAGCTGGCCCGGCTCGCCCACCACGCCGTACGGGCTGAAGATGGTGATGCCGTCGTCCGCCTCGTTCCGGAGGCAGCCCGGCAAGCCAGCCGGGCCGGCGCCCATCGGGAGTCGGCCCGACTTCTGGAGAGCGTTCTCGACTATCGGATGCTCCTGGATCCCGACCTAGAGGCCGAGTTGCGGATAGATCTTGGACAGGAGTTGAGCCTCCTCGATCGCCCCGACTTGGGACTCGCCCACAACGAGGCGGCCCTGGCTCATTACCGACGTACCGGCAATCGGCTCGCCCTCGCCAACGCTTTGGTGGCCATTTCGAGCCGTTACTGGGGCAACCGTCGCCGTCAAGAGGCCCGGTTTGCGGTCGACGAGGCGCTCGACATTCTGCGGGAGCATGGGCCCAGTACCGAGTTGGCGACCGCCCTGCACCGGTCTGGCTACCTGTGGATGCTCCATCGACGCCATGAGAAGGCGATGGCAGACACCGAAGCTGCCATGGCGATGGCAAGCGATCTAGCAGCCGAGCAGGTCGAGCTCGGTGCCCGCCTCATTCTCGGCACTATCGAGGCGGTGACCGGCGACCCGGTGAAGGGGGCTGAGATCCTCGAGGCCGTCTATGCAGAGTGCGCTGAGGCTGGCGACAGCCGCAATATGGTGCTGGCTTCGGGGATGCTCGGCTCGGGAGGCGGGGAAGCCCGCCTCTACCCGGTGGCGATCGACGCCTTGCGGCGTTCGGTAGAGGTTGGGCTCCACCACGACGAGGACTATTCGGTTGCCTATGCCCGCTCCTGGCAGGCCCGGATCGCGTTCGAGCAGGGACGGTGGGATGAGGCGATGACTGTCTCTGAGCTGGTGGGAGAAGGCGGGCAGGGGAGAGCGGCTATATCCCCCGTCACCGCCCTCGGAGCCCGAGGGCGAGTCCAGGTCCGGCGTGGGGAACCGGAGGCACAAGCCACGCTGCGGCAGGCATTGGTCATCGGGGAGGGGTGCGAGCTGCAGCACCTCTGGCCACCCTTATGCGGATTAGCCGAGCTGGCCTGGTGGGAAGGGCGAACCGACGAGATCCCGACCATTCTCGACTGGGCGTACGACGAGGCGCTTCAGTCCGACAGCCCCTGGGCCCGCGGCGAGGTTGGGTTCTGGATGTGGAAGGCGGGAGCCATCGAGGGGCCCCCTGATCGGGCGGCCGATCCGTTCGCGCTTCATATGCGGGGTGCTTTCTTGGAGGCGGCGGCGGCCTGGGAGAGACTCGGATGCCCTCATGAGCAGGCGCTGGCCCTGGCGGACGCGGATCGCCCGAGCCAGCTTCGGGCACTCGCGATTTTCGACGCGCTGGGAGCCCGCCCCGGCGCAGCTTGGCTGCGGGCCAGGCTGCGGCAGGATGGATTAGGCCCGGTACCTCGCGGTCCGCGGCCAGAGACTCGAGCCAGCCCGCTCGGGCTGACCCCCCGGCAGGCGGAGGTATTGAACCTGCTGATGGAGGGGCTCAGCAACGCCGAGATCGCCGACCGACTCTTCATCTCTAAGAAGACCACCGAACATCACGTCTCTGCAATCTTGACCCGCTTGGGAACCGGCAACCGGAGCGGGGCCATTGCCCGAGCCCGATCTTTAGGCATCTCCCAAGATGGGGGCGACAGCACCCCGATATAGGGGTGAGCCCCGATTTCGGGAGTAGGGCTCCTTGGTACGTTGCGACCATCAACAGGGAACCGGAAAAAGGAGAAGATATGCCCCTGTTCATGGATGTTCATCAGAAACTGCCCGACGGAGCCACGGCTAAAGACGTCGCCGGCGCCCACGCCGCCGATCTCAGCGTTCAGGATCGCTACCGGGTCAACTACCGCAACTACTGGGTCGACGAGAAGAGCGGCAAGGTGTTCTGCTTGGTGGAGGCACCCAATGCCGACACGGCCATCGCTGTCCACCGTGAGGCTCACGGTCTGGTGGCAGACGAGATCTACGCGGTGATCGAAGGCTGAAGGAGCACATCACTGACTGGGTGATTCCGTACCGGGCTCGGGTGGGCGGGTCCTGACCGGGCGGCCCTCAGCCTGAGCCGATCGTCAAAACAAAGACATCGATCGGCTCGCTCTTGCCCTTGACCTGCAGTCGGCGCGGGTGGACGATCTCGTCAGCAATAGCCGCTTCGGCCCACGCCGACGCCCCGATCAGAATCTCACCGCTGCTGGCGAGAGAAGCGAGCCGGGCAGTGACGTTGACCACATCGCCCATCGCCGTGAAATCAGTCCTCCCATCAGGGGTGCCGACCGATCCGATGAAAGCGACCCCGGTGTTCACCCCCACCCCCACCGGAAGCCACGGCCCTTCCGGGGCTTGGTGACCGGTGGCGATCAACAACTCCTTGGCGGCCTGCACCGCGAGGCGAGACTTGCCGCCGCCCAGGTACGGCATGTAAAAGCTGACTACCTCGTCGCCCACCAACTTATCGATATAGGCATCGCTGCCGATCAGGACCCGATTGGCTGCGCTGAAGAACAGGTTCATGTTCTCGGTGAACTTGGTGGGGCTCACCTTTTCAGCCATCGAGGCGGAACCGCGCACGTCGGCGAAGAGAAAGGCCATCTCCACTTCGACTCCGCCGGGATGCTCGCGGACAAAGAGCTCGCAGTTGTTGCAGAAGTTGGGGTTCCCGTCGGAGGGTCGCAGACCTCGCAACCGAAACGCCCATGCCAAGGGACCGCCCAACGGGAGGTAACACTGTTTGCAGCGAGGGGAGCCGGGAAACCGCTTGTTGCGGCGGCGGACGTTGGCGAGCACCGAGCCGGTGCCACTCACCATCCCTCGCCAGATCTCCTCGTTGGGAATCGTCCCAGGCAATTCGCTCTGCCAGTGAATCTAGCCCTTGCCTGCCAATCCACTCGCTCCCCGCACCGGGGCCACGAGGGGACCAGACGAGGATGCATAGGGCCGCTACTGCGGTGGCCTGACCTTGGGTCTGAGGAGGGCAATCGACCCGGCG
>JALDXM010000115.1:0-6854 GCA_032155085.1 Actinomycetota bacterium
GTTGGCCACCGCGCCGTCCTTGTTGAAGCTCGCCTCGACGATCTCCTTGGCGTCAACCTGACCAGCGGACTGCTCACAATCAGCCTGGCCCACATCGCCTTTTGTATCTCGTTTGTCGCGGTGGTGGTGCGGGCTCGTCTCTCCCAGCTCGACAACTCGCTGGAAGAGGCGGCGGCCGACCTTTATGCCAACCGCTGGCAGGCTTTCCGCAAGGTGACCCTGCCCCTCATCGCCCCTGGTGTCGCCGGCGGTGCTCTTCTCGCCCTCACCCTGTCCCTCGACGACGTGGTGGTCACCCAGTTCGTCTCCGGTGCGGGGGCCACCACCCTGCCTGTCTACGTCTTTGGCTTGGTGCGGAGAGGAGTAACCCCTCTGATCAACGCCGTCAGCACCGTGATGCTCGTTGCCTCGATGGTGCTCGTTGCCATCTCGCTCGGATTCCAACGCGGGGCGGAGGCACGTGGCCAGAGACTGGCCGATCCCGAGGCATTGCTAGAGGACATCGCCGCGGACTGACCGCCCCCTCTTAGCGCCCTATAGGTGGATAAGGTGACGGCAAGACGGGATTCTCTGGGAGGAAGCCTGATGCGACGTATGGCGAGGCTCATCGCCTCTTTGATGGTGCTGGCCCTCTTTGTCGCCGCCTGTGGTGGCGACGGTGACGCCGAGGGGCCGGAAGGCACTACAGCCGAGGGGGGTGAGTCCCCCGACGGGGCAACCGGCGCCAACTGTGCCCTCGACGGGGTCGACGGCGACCTCAACTTCTACAACTGGTCCGAGTACATGGACCCGGCGCTGGTGACGGCATTCGAGGAGCAGTATGAGGTAGACGTCGTGGAGGATTTCTACGAGTCCAACGAGGCGCTTCTCGCCCAGATGCAGGCTGGTGCGGTCTACGACCTCATCGTCCCGTCTGACTACATGGTTGGCATAATGATCCAGAACGGTCTGCTCGCCCCTCTCAACATGGAGGCGGTGCCCAACCTGGCCAACCTTGGCGCCCAGTTCACCGAACTCCCCTATGACCCGGGACCGGAGTACTCCGCCGCCTATCAGTACGGCACTACCGGTCTGGGGGTGAACAAGTCGATCGTGGGTGAGGATTTCCCCCGCAGCTGGGCCCTGATCTTCGATCCTGAACTCACCGTGGGTTATGGCGGTGTGTCGGTGCTCAATGATCCCCGGGAAGCGATGGGAGCTGCTCTCAAGTACTTGGGGTACTCGCTGAACGACACCGATCTCGCCCACCTTCAGGAGGCGGCGGACACCATCTCAGCCGGGATCGACGGGATCGCCACCTTCGACTCGGACCAATATGACGAGGCGTTGGTGGCAGGCGAGGTCGCCGTCTCTCACGGTTACTCGGGCAACATGATCGTTGGCATCGGTGGTGCCGAGAACCCGGATGACTACGAATACATCCTCCCGGAGGAAGGGGCCACGCTCTGGATCGACAACATGGCGGTTCCTGCCAATGCCGAGCACCCCTGCACCGCGTTCACCTTCATGAACTACATCCTCGACGCTGGGAACGGTGCAACCCTCACCAACTGGAACTACTACGGGACGCCCAATGAGGCGGCGATGGAGGGGGTGGAGCAGGAGGTGCTGGACTTCTACGCCCCAACCTTCGAAGCCGAGGGGCTGGAGATCATCCAGGACACCGGGGATTACGAGATCAACTTCACCGACTATCTGGCCCAGGCCAAGGGCTGATTGAAGGGGCATCGCCCCTTCAATCAGCGTCTTACGTTCTAGGTTCTGCGTTGAACGTGAGACGCACGGTCGTTCTCGTGTTGGCTCTGATCCTGGGTCTTCCCTCGCTTCCGGCCGGGGCGCAAGGGACCGAGCGAGACTCGGTGGGGCTGGTCGACCAGTCAGGTACATGGCGCATGGCCGACCCGGTCACAGGCGGCCGCATGTCCTTCGTTTACGGCGATCCGTCTGACGTCCCCTTCGTGGGCGACTGGGACTGCGACGGGGTCGACTCACCCGGTCTCTACCGCCGTTCTACCGGGCAGGCATTCCTCCGTAACAGCAACACCTCGGGTACGGCCGAACGGACCTTCTTGTTCGGCAACCCTGGAGATCTTCCTCTGGCAGGCGACTTCGACGGAGACGGTTGCGACAGCCTTTCGATCTATCGATCCGCAGATTCGAGTGTTCACATCATCAACCGACTGGGCAGCAACGGAGGCGGAATTGGACCTGCGGACGTCACTTATGTTTTCGGGAACCCGGGCGATGTTCCTTTCGTCGGGGATTGGGACGGCGATGGGATCGAAACGGTCGGTCTTCGCAGGCCGTCCGATGGATTTGTCTATATGACCAACCGGCATGCCGGCGGTGTTGCCGAGGTCTCCTATTTCTACGGGGACCCGGGCGACATTCCCTTCGCCGGGGACTGGGACGGTGACGGCTCGGACAGCGTGGGTTTGCACCGACCCAAGACGGCCATGTCCTACCTACGCAACTCCAATTCGACCGGCGTGGCCGATCTCACCGTTCCGGGCTCGGGTAGTCCTGTGGCCGGACATTTCGGGGTGTTGCCCCAACCGCCACCAGGGCCGGCTCGGGTCATCTCGATGGTGCCCAGAGAGGGCTGGGGGGCACGGCCCGCCATCACAACGGGAATGGTCCCGCACACCATCACGCGTCTCACTGTTCATCACGCCGGAAGCCAGCGGACCACGACCGGCCCGCCCCAGTTCCGGGGCTGGCAGGACTGGCATATGGTCGGTCAGGGCTGGCCCGATCTGGCGTATCACGTGATCATCGGCGTAGACGGCACGATCTACGAGGGCCGTGAGCCGGCCTATCGGGGCGACACCGGCACGTCGTACGACACCACAGGTCATTTCCTCATCGTGGTCGAGGGAGACTTCGAGATCGACCATCCCACGCCCGCCCAACTCGACTCGCTTGCAGCCGTCCTTGCCTGGGCGTCCGACCACTACGACGTGCCCACAGGGACCATCAGCGGCCACGGCGACCACGCAGCCACTCTGTGCCCGGGAAAGCATCTGGAGGCATACCTCGCCTCAGGATGGTTGCAGGGTTCGGCGCAAGCGCTCATCGACGCCGGCGGGGTGGGCCTGGATTGGCCCTGACCCACCCCGTGGCGACATCGCAGGTTCAGGACTCCGTCGGGACCGGGGTTGACGTTGCCGGCGGCTTCCTCTTCCGCCACTGCCGATAGACCCATAGCCCCACGACGGCGGGGATCCCGAGCAGGATCAGCAGCATCGGCAGGGTGTAGAGGGCGAAGCTGATCGCCCAATCAGCCACTCCCTGCAGCCCGGCGACCAGGCTGCGAAGGGCGTCACGAGCAACTGTGACGGGCTGCCAGGTGTCCTCGACGATTGGCACAACCGCAGGTGTTGGAGCGAGGCCGATGCTCAGGGTGGCCAGGTCGACCACATTTGTCAGGTAGTCGAGTTGTCCCTGGATCTGTTCGATCTGGCCCCTCACGGCCGCAACCTCGTTGAAGACCCGCAGCAGCTTGTCAGGGTCGGCGTCAGGCTGTTGCCGGACCTCCGTGAGCAAGGCCCTCAGCTCGACCTCGAGAGCTTCGAGATTGGTGAGCCTCGCCTCCAGATCGATGAACTCCTCGGTGACGTCATCCGCGCTCTGCGACTCCGACACCACCTTCTGGACACTGTCCTTGATCTCGTTCATCACCCGGGTCAGTTCGGCCGAGGGGATCCTCAGTGTCATGCTGGCCGTGGGCTGGTCCTCGGGGTCCTCCACGGGGTGGACGACGGCGTCGGCGACGAAGCCTCCTGCCGCCTCGACGAGCGTGACGATCCGATCGAGCGCTGCTCGCGTGTCATCGGCCTCGAGCTGCAGGTCGGCGTTGCGAATCACCTTCCGGTCCTGAGCCAGCTCGATATCGACCGCGACCGCCTCCTCACCTCCTCCGTCGCCGTCAGCCGCCTCGGCGGCGAAAGTCGTCGCCACCGCCTGATCGGGAGGCGCCGCCGATTCGCCGAAGACCTCGGTCACGGCGCCCCCATCACCCCCATTGCATGCCGCCAGGGCCAGGCCCAGGGCCAGTATCAATGCCAGTCGTCTCATGTCTTCTCCTCTTTCACACCCCGATCTCGGGGCTTGGCGATTGGACGAGAGGAGCGTCATTTCGGTTCCGTGGCTCGGGGAGGAAGCGCAGTTCGCGGTACCGTTGAGTCATGAATAGCGGGCCGCTGCGAGTGCTCGAGATCTATGGCGGACCGGCCGAGTTCGGCCGCGCCCACGGCTCCGAGTGCAAGCTGATGATCCGCGACTACCTCGACGACCGTCTTGGTCTGTCCGGGGACGCTGCCTGGTCCGGTCGCTCGGCTCAGGCGGACACCGTCCTGAGCCTGGCCGAGGCGACCCTGTCCTTCCACCGCGACTACTCACCGGAGTTGTACGTGGAGATGGCAGCCCTGGCCGAAGCGGCAGGGATCACGCCAGCCGAGGCGGTCGTGGTCGGTGGTTTCACGGATCTTGTCGATGTGGTGAGGGCACATGACGGTTGGGCCCCGATCGAAGACGACTGCACGGCTCTCATCGACCCGGCCAAAGGCGTCTTGGCACAGACCTGGGACATGCATGCCTCTGCCGGCGAGTACGTGGTCATGCTCAAGCTCGATCCAGTTTCCGGCCCGGCGGCAGTGGTTCAGACGACGGCAGGGTGTCTTGGCCAGATCGGCATGAACGAGGCCGGAATCGGGGTTGGCATCAACAATCTCACGTCCATCGGCAAGCCCGGTGTCACCTGGCCCTTCGTGGTCAGGAAGGTGCTCCAGCAGACCGATCTCGACTCCGCCATCGACGCTGTCACCTCCGCCGAGCTGGCCGGAGGCCATAACTATCTGGTGATCGGACCGGACGGGTCCGGCGCCAACATCGAGGCGATGCCGGGCACCATTCGCGTAACTCCGGTCAACGACCGGCCCTTCATCCACACCAACCACTGTCTCGACGAGGGGACCAGTCTCGAGGAGGGGGAGCGGACACCGGAGCACGTGACCGGTAGCGCCACCAGACTCGAGCGCGGCTCGGAACTCGCCCAGGACCTCGATGCGTTCTTCGCCGATCCGTCGATCGCGCGTCGGGCGTCGTCGCCGCAGGATGTGGCCACATGCGGTGCCGTCGTCATCCGGCCAGGGGAGAAGCGACTCGACTCGGTGTGGGGAATCCCCGGGGACGGCCCGTGGGAGTCGTTCCGGCTTTGAGCGAGGTGACCATCGTCAACCTCGAGCCGGAAATGGCCCAGGAACTGGAGCGGATCGAGCTCACCTGCTTCCCGATGGCCAATCCCGACGACCTTCTCTCCGAGGAGGACATCCTGGCCTACGCCGAAGTCTTCCCCGAGGGCTACTTCGTCGCCATCGCCGATGGACGGCCGGTGGGAATGGGCGCCGGCATCTACCTGGACTTCGATTTCGACCACCCCCAGCACACCATCGCAGGAATCACGGGGGAGCATCAATGTGGCAACCACGACCCCGACGGCGACTGGTATTACGGGACCGACATCACGGTCCTCCCCGAGTACCGGGGCCGCGGCATCGGCGGGATGCTCTACGACAAACGCAAGGCCCTGGTCGTGAGGGATGGCAAGCGGGGGATCATCGCCGGTGGTGCCTTGCCCGGGTACTTCGGCTACAAGGCCACGATGCCGATTCAGGAATACGTGAGCAAGGTGATTGCGGGTGAGCTGCGCGACCCGACCCTCACTTTCCAGATGTCACACGGCTTTCAGGTGCGGGGGCTTCTGGAGGGTTACCTGGAGGACGAGGCCGACGACGGGTGGGCGGCCCTCATCGTCTGGGAAAACGCGTGACCGAAGACGAGGTCATGGCCACGCGGCGGCAGCCCCGGCCGACCGACGTCTGTTTGCCCCGAGGTGTGAGATTCGGGTGTGGCTCGCAGAATCGGGCTGGCAGGGTTGCCGAGGGGCAAAGTCGGCCGGCAATCATGATGGATACCCCACCTACGATGGGCTCATGACCCAGGGATCACCACCGAGCCCGCCGGATCCCGATCCCGAGCCGTCGGCGTCTCCGGAGGCGCCGCTGACACCACCCCCGGCCCCGGTGCCGGCGGAGCCCGCTTCGCCCTCTCCTCCCGCCCCGGTCCCAACCCAGGTCACACCGCCCCGGTCGAGCGACCAACAGATGTGGCAGGTATTGGCCCACGCCTCGGCGTTCATCCAGGTGGTCGGCATTCCGTCCTTGGTCGGTCCGCTCATCATCTGGCTGATGAAGCGCGACGACGCTGCGATCGAGCCCCACGCCCGGGCTGCCCTCAACTTCCAGTTGTCGCTGCTGATCTACTTCATCGCAGGGTCGATCCTGGCCTTCCTCTTTGCCGTGACCGTCATCGGCCTGGTGGTGGCGATACCCCTGGTGATCGCCTTGCTGGTCCTGGTCGTCTTGGAGCTCGTGTTTGCCCTGCTCGCCTCACTGGCGGCATCACGTAACGAGCTCTACGTCTATCCGCTGAGTCTGAACCTGATCAAGTAGCGGCAGTCGGCCGGCAATCAAGCGGTCTTTCGCTCTGCCATCCCGTTGAGGATCTCGAGCACGACCCGATTGGCCAGATACGCCGTCTGCTCCCCGGGACCGTCGTAGGGCGGGGACACCTCGACCACATCGGCCCCGAGCACTTCTAATTCTCGGGCCAGCCGTCGCACGGTGTCGAGCAGCTCGCGAGAGCCCAAGCCTCCTGGCTCGGGGGTGCCTGTCCCCGGCGCCAACCCGGGATCGACCACGTCGATGTCGACACTGATGAACACACCCTTCGCACCACCTTCGAGGGAATAGGCCACGGCTTCGTCGACTACCTCGGTGAGCCCGCGGTCCACG
>JALDXM010000116.1:0-6848 GCA_032155085.1 Actinomycetota bacterium
GCTTCGCTATGACCACCGCTTTCCGTCGCCGACGTTGTAGACGAGGTCCTTCTTGACGAAGTCGCCCAGAATGGTGACATGGCTCGTCGTCTCGATCAGACACGATGTGTGACCACTGGGCAGGTACGCGTCGGTGTCAACCGGGTCCCCGGAGGTTCCCACCGGGAGGTCGCCGTTCTCGTCACGGGGGTCGGCTAGACACCACGGCATCACCCGCTTGCCCGAACCCACGTGGTCGTCGTAGCTCAGAGTCTTGTTTTGATCCTCGCCAGGCACGTTTGGTGGGTCCTCGAAGTTCCAGGTGATGAGCTCGAGGAATTGCGCAATCGTGTCCGGGTCGGAGTCGACCGGCTCGGTGATGAAGTCGACGAAGAGCTCGTCACCCTCGGTGCCCGAGTCGAATGTGAACAAGAGGCCATCGGGTGGGCCCTTACACCCACCGTTGGTGTCAAAGCCGCGAGTGACCTGCATACTGGCCGTTTCGCCTTCGACCAGGACCTCAGTCTCGGTGCAGTCGATCTCTCCGTCGAAGGCCTCGACGAGCGTGAACAACGTGTCGACGGTCCCCAGCTCGGCGCCGACTTTCCCGGCAGGAGATCCGTTGAATCCCGCCTCGAGCGAAACGACACCATTGGCGGACGATGCCCCTGGCATGATGACGATGGTGTCGAATGTCCCTGCGATCTGGAAGGCCTGCCAATCGCCCGGTCCTGGGTCGTCGGCGGGATCCAGCCACAGGATGACACGCTCGTTGTCGGTCCCACCCGAGTCGGGGCCACAGTCGGAGAGTCCGCTGCACGGCACGTCCACCGTGTCGACCAGAGTTCCAGTCGTCCCGCCATTTCGGAGCTCCAGCACAGCGTCACCGTTGAACTTGAACCCGAGGTCGATCTCGGCATAGCCGATGCTCTCTTCGGCAAGTGATCCGGTCAGGCTGAGTGTGAGCTTCTGGCCCAAGTCCCCATTGATCCGAGCGCACGGCTCGCCGTTACCTTCACCGTTCTGGCCAACACCGATCCTGTGATCTTTTAGGCCATGGAAAGGCTTCTTGCTCGCATTCGAGCTGGATGCGCTGAATGCGACCAAGCTGGCGCCACTGCTCGAGAGCTTGCAGCTCGATTGTGTGAGGGTCTGAGTCAGGTTCGGACCCGCTGCCACCGGGTCGTAGACGAGACGGTCTCCATCGTTGGCCATATGCAGACGCAGGGTCCCCACGTCCGAAGTAATTGTGTCTTCGCCAAGTGCAGGTATCACGAAGAGCGATACAGCCACAATCAGCCCAACGATGCCGGCTGCGGGCCAGCGCCACTTCCGTTTCATTCCTCGCCTCCAGATTTGCCCGTAGAGCAGCCCCAACAAAACGAGAGCTACCCCAACCCCGTTGGCGCGACCTTACACGCCGTACTCAGCGCTCGCGAGCGAGCGGTGGCTAGCGTCGGGTGTCGATGCCCGATGAGTTCCTGGAGCCGGATGTCGACCCGTTGACCGCCCCGGTCGGAACCACCTTTGTCATCCAGCAGCATCACGCAACACGACTCCACCACGACGTCCGTCTCGAGATGCTGAAGGGTGACATCCCGGTATTGGTGTCCTGGGCGGTGCCGAAGGGTCTGCCCCGGAGAAGGGGGGATCGGCATCTCGCCATCCGCACGCCCGACCACGCGATGGAGTGGGGCAGCTTCTCTGGCTCGATCCCCGAGGAGGAGTACGGGGGAGGTCAGGTTCGCATCTTCGACCACGGCCAATATGAGATGACCGGCCGCAGCAATGACCGAATCACATTCCAGCTCGACGGGGAGCGTCTGAGCGGGATCTGGCACCTGGTCCACACCGGTGTCGACAAGGGCAAGGATCAGTGGCTTGCCATGATGTCGAAGGACATGCGCCGCAAACCCGACAAAAGGCCACCCCTCAAACCCATGCTGGCGACCCTCACTGACGCCCCCTTCGACGATGAGGCGTGGGGCTTCGAGCCGAAGTGGGACGGGATACGGGCCATCGCCGTCTGTGACGAGGAGACCCGCTTCATCACCCGGAACGACAAGGACGTCACCGTCGCCTATCCGGAGCTGCAGCGGCTCCATGAGCAGACCGTGGCTCTGGACGCATTGCTCGACGGGGAGATCGTCGCATTTCAGGATGGCGTGCCCTCCTTTCAGCGTCTCCAGCAACGGATGCACCTGCGTGATGAGCGAAAGATCGAGGAGATGGCCCGCCAGATCCCGGTGGTCTACATGGTCTTCGACTTGCTCTACTTCGATGGGCGGGATCTAACGGGCGAGCCGCTGCAGGAGCGGCGCCGCATCATGGAGGAGACCATCGTTCCGTCGGAGCAGATCCAGGTCTCGCCCAGCACCGAGGGAGCAGGGAAGGCTTTGTACAAGGCGGCCGAGAAGCAAGGGCTGGAGGGCATCATGGCCAAGCGCCTCAGCTCGGTCTACGTGCCTGGCGGACGCTCCAAGGACTGGCTCAAGGTGAAGGTCAGCTTCGACGCCGACGTGGTCATCGTGGGCTGGACCGAAGGTGAGAAGGCTCGTGCCGGGACAATCGGCTCACTGGTAATGGCGATGTACGACGACGGCGAGCTGCGATACGTTGGGAACGTCGGCACCGGGTTCGGCCGCGGTCTTCTCGAGAGAACGATGGAGCTGGTCGGCGCCCTCGAGGAGACCGAGCCATGGTTCACCGAGCGTGCCGAGCTGCGTCGGGCCCATTGGGTACCACCCGTCCTGGTGGCGAAGGTCGAGCATCGTGGGGTGACCTCGGCGGGCCGTCTTCGAGCCCCTTCCTTTCAGGACTTCAGGGAGGACAAACGGCCCGAAGAGTGCACCATTGATCAGCTGTCGGCGAGCTGATGCCTGCGCTCAGATCGCAGCCCTGAACACGGGCAGGCTTTTCTCGATCATCTCGGTGGTCCCGGTGAGTGAGATGCGGAAGTAGCCCGGTGCTCCGCAGGTGCTGCCGGGAAGCACGAGGACTCCCTCCTTGGCAAGGCGCTCGACGAAGGCGGAATCGTCTGAATCGGGGGATCGGACCCAGAGATAGAAGGTGCCCTCGGGCGGCTGGAGGTCATAGCCGGCCTCTCGCAACTCAGTGACGAAAAGGTTCCGCTTTCTCTCCAGCTCGACGAGATCGATCGAAAGGCGGTCCAGATCCTCCAACGAGTACTGCATGAGGGCGCTGGGGAATTGCCAACCGCCTGCAACCTGCGCCATGAAGACGTCGGAGCGCAGGGCCTCCCGGTTGGTCATCGACGGCGTCCATGCCAGCCACCCGATCCGCTGCCCCGGTGTGAGCAGGATCTTGCCGTAGCTGTACGAGATCAGGGTGTGGTCGTAGTACTGGGCGGGGCTGGTGAACGAGGCATCGCTGAATACGAGCTTGGCGTAGGGCTCGTCTGAGAGCAGGTAGATCGGCGCCCCGTGCCGCGCGGATGCGTCCTCGAGAACGGTGGCTAGGCCCTGCAGCGTGAGCGGGGGATAGATACGACCTGTCGGGTTGTGCGGGGTGTTCACGATCACGAGACGTGTCTTCTCGGTGATTTCCCCGGCCAGGCGATCCAGGTCTAGGTCGTAGTCATCCTCTCGCACCGGTATGGCCACCGGAGTCGCCCCGGCCGCGAGAATCATCGACTCGTAGAAGAACCACGAGGGGTCGAAGTAGACGACCTCGTCGCCGATGTCGACCAGTGCTGTCAAGGCAACTGCGATGGCACCGAAGGCACCCGGTGTCATGGCGATGTCGGCCGGGTCGAACTCCTGGCCCCGCCATTCGGACAGCAAACGGGCCACGGTGGCGCGGGATGGCTCCTCGGAGAACTTGTAGGCGTAGTGGTCCTTGTCGATGGGCACGGTGGCCCTGACCAGTGCGTCCGTGAAGCCCTCGACGACCATCTCCTGAGGATTGCCAAAAGCAAAGTTGGCCGTGTCGGGAAGGTGTCGGTACTCCTCCCAGAAGGGGAGAAAGGTGAGCAGGTCCTCGTTGGCTGCGGTGATCTGTTGGATTCGTTTGGTGACCATGAGTCACTCGACCTTACCGGCAGCCCCCGGACCGGCCAGGGGGGTTTTCCCCCTCGACCGATCGGATGATTATCGGTCAGCCAGCTCGAGGGTGGCCGAGACTTCGGTGAGGGTGGTTCTTCAGCTACCTCCTGTCCTCTAATCCGGTCTCGGAGCAGAGGGCTCGATCCATGCATGGTTATCCGACCGGGCGAGCCTGCCGTGGCGACGCGCTGCAACCGTTTGTGATATATATTGCAGGATCGCCGGTAAGTCATCTCGAGCAGGTCCGTGAGCGGGATCGATACGACCCCTCTCCCGGAGGTCACCGAGTCTTCTCCACCGGTGACTCCTCGGCGGCGACGTCTGCGGTCCCTGGTCCAAGCCGACAAGTCCAGTCTCGTTGGACACGCCGGCGCAACCCCCTATCTCCTCTCCGGGCCGTCGATCCTCATGGTCACGGCTCTCCTCGTCTTTCCGGTGGTCTACGCGGTTTGGGTGAGCCTCTTCGAGGCGGAGTTCATCGGAGGGCCGCAGCAGTTCGTGGGCCTCGATCAGTACGTGGCCCTTTTCCGGGATCCAGACTTCCTGTGGTCGGTGGGACGCACACTCGTCTTCGTAACCGGTGTGCTCGTGATTGGGATCCCTCTCGGCCTCGTCTTCGCATTTGCACTGAGCCGGGCCACAGGGAGGCTTAGGTTCCTGCGCGGGATAACCATCATCCCGTATCTGATCTCGGGCATCGCCACCGCGGTGATCTTTCGCCTCATTCTCAATCGCGATTTCGGCGAGGTGAACCGTGTGCTCGGCCTGATCGGCATTGAGGATGTCGCCTGGTTCTCCAACCCAACATTGGCGATGTTGGCCTCGATGATGGCCCAGGTCTGGTCCGATCTCCCCCTCGTCATCCTGCTTCTGCTCGGTGGCCTGATGACGGTCGACGCCGAGCTGCTCGATGCTGCCGACGTGGACGGGGCGACCGGCTGGAAGCGGGCCCTGAAGGTATCGATCCCGCTCATCATCCCCCAGCTGGTACTGGCAACCATCCTGCTCAGCTATCAGGCGCTCACCTCTTTGGGAATCATCCTCGCCCTCACCGGCGGTGGCCCGGTCGACGCAACGCGGACCCTTCCCGTCGCCCTCTACGAGGCCGCCTTCGTCGATCTCGAGACCAACAGGGCGATGGCAATCGTCATCGTCATTCTCCTCTTCAACGCGGTGCTGACGCTCGGCTATTGGCTGATGTCACGCCGGTTTGACCTGGAGGCGACATGACCGCCACAGCCGTGTCCGAACGCAGGCCAGTAATGCCGCCAGAGGCACGTGTGAAGCGCTGGCTTCGCCGGATCTTCATCGGGATACCACTGGCGGCCCTGGCCATTTGGACGATCTACCCGATGCTGATGACGCTCTCGATCTCCTTCAAGACCAAGGCCGACGTCTCCGCCGATCCGGGTCTGATCCCCGCCAACCCGACCCTCGACGGATATCGCTCCGTCCTGGAGCGAGAAGGATTCCAGAGCGCCTTCATCAACAGCATGGTTGTGGGTATCGGGACAGCCCTCCTCACCGTCGTCCTCGCCGTCCCTGCCGCCTATGCCTTCGCCAGGTTCCGTTTCCGGGGCCGGCACCTCCTCCTGCTCTTCACCTTGCTGCCCCGGTTGATTCCGGGCCTTGGGCTGATGGTCCCGCTCTACCGGATCGCGGTCACTCTTGGGGCGATCGACCATCTTCTCACTCTGATCGTGGCTTTCACCGGCACGGTCCTGCCGCTGGCGGTCTGGCTCTTCGTCGGCTTCTTCCAACAGGTCCCACGTGAGCTCGAAGAGGCGGCCAACGTAGATGGGGCGAGCCTCTACAGCCGCATCCGATACATCGTCATGCCGCTGGCCTTCCCGGCCATCATCACGATCGGGGTCCTCGCGTTCCGAGAGGCATGGAATGAGTTCAACCTCGTGCTCGGGCTCACATCCAGCCCGGGGAGCCGGACCCTGCCCTACGAGCTGTTTCTGATGACGCAGACCACCGGATTCCAGGACAACCCGGGCCAGGCGGCCTTCGCCATCATGACGATCATCCCTTTCATATTCGTGTACCTCCGTCTCGAGAGGTACGTCGTCAGCGGTCTCACCAGCGGAGCCCTGAAATGAGCAAATGACACTCTTCGCGGCTGAGCGGGGCCGCATTCGCAGGAACCGAACCGAGAACGAGGAGGAGAAAGTGAAAGCAAAACGCAAACGGATGATCGCCCTCGCGGTGGCCGCCTTCTTGGTGGTGGCAGCCTGTGACGGTGGTGATGCCGGGGACACCACGACCTCGGCCGCGGCCGGTGGTGAAGGCGAAGGCGCCGAGATCGTGGCCTGGTTCAACGGCGAGACGGTGCCTGCCGACGAGTTCGGGGCGCTCGAAGCCGATGGTGTGACGGTCGCCTTCGACATCCGGGGTGATGCTGTTCTGACGGACATGCTTCGCATGGCCGATGCGGGCGAGCAGCTGCCCGATCTGGTCGAGATCGACTCGCACTTGACCCCAGCCTTCATGGAGGCCGGGCTTCTTGCTCCGATGACGGAGCAGATCGCCACCTGGGAGGAGGAGGACCCCGAGCTGTACGCGACGGTCCCGGCGTCTGTCTGGGAAGACGGCACATACGACGGAGAGATCTATCACTTCCCCAACAAGAGCCTTGTCGACGCGCTGTTCTACAACGTCGCGATGCTGGAGGAGGCAGGTGCTACCCCGCCTCCATACGAGACGTATTGGGACATGGTGGACGCGGCGAGGGCCGTCCAGGCTGCCAATCCCGACCTGCCTGCCTACTTCGCCACCGGGGGGGCCAGCCACGACCGGATG
>JALDXM010000117.1:0-6828 GCA_032155085.1 Actinomycetota bacterium
AACATCGCGGGCGGCGCCATCACCCAGGTGGCCGCGACCACCCTCGCCGGCGGCACGGGTCGCCGTGACCGTGGAGATGATGCCGCCGCCCTGCCTGGCCAGGTCGGAGTAGGTGGCACCTTGCATCTTCAGGGCGAACTCTCCGGACCGATCCCCGCCGAACACGAGATGAGTGTGACCATCGACGAATCCCGGGATGACGGCCCGCCCGTCACAGTCGACCCGTGAGGCTGTCCCCTGATCGGGTGCGTCCGAGGCGGGCCCGGCATATTCCACGGTGCCGTTCTCGATCTTGACCACCGCCTCGGAGACGGGCTCACCTGCGTTGCTGATCAGCCTGCCGATGCCGGTGAGGAGGAGGTCGCTCAAGTGTCCGTAGCCGCCGCCACCGACCCGTCCTCGATGAGCCCGGACACGAGCTCTATCTCCTGGGTGAGTGACCGATCCTCCGTCAAGGGCGGGACGTGGGAGCGGATCAGCTCGAGCAGAGCCCCAGTGCCGGGCGCCGGATCGAGGGGGCGGCGGTGCTCGATCCCTTGGGCGGCACAGAGAAGCTCGATCGCTACGACTTTCCGGGCGTTGGACAGGACCTGGCCCAACTTGAGCCCGGCGCCCCATCCCATGGAGACGTGGTCTTCCTGATTGCCCGATGTGGGAATGGTGTCGACCGAGGCGGGGTGGGCGAGCACCTTGTTCTCGGCGACCAGGGCGGCTTGCACGTACTGGCCGATCATGTACCCGGACTGGACACCCGGGTCTGTGGCGAGGAAAGCGGGGAGGCCGCGGGACCGGGCCGGGTCGAGGAGCCGGTCGGTCCGGCGCTCTGAGATCGAGCCGAGCTCGGCGACGGCGATTGCTGCGAAGTCGAGCACGAAGGCGAGGGGCTGGCCGTGGAAGTTGCCCGCCGACACAACCTCACCTGTCTCCGGAAAGACAACCGGGTTGTCGACGACAGAGCCAAGCTCACGGGTGAGCACGTCCTCCACGTGATCGAGCGTGTCGGAGGCGGCGCCATGGACCTGGGGGGCGCATCGCAAGGAATAAGCGTCCTGGACGGCGTGGTCGAAGTCGTCCGCATGGCTGTCCCCGATCGGGCTTCCTTCAATGAGGGCGGCGATGCGCCTCGCCGAGGCCAACTGCCCGGGGTGGGGCCGGAGACGATGGATGTCCTCCCGGAACGGGCGCGCACTGCCCATCATCGCCTCGATCGTCAAGGCGCAGGCCGCGTCGGCGGCGATGAGCAGGAGCCGCGCCTCATGGAGGCCCAGGACCCCCATCGCGGTCATCCCCTCGGTCCCGTTGAGCAGCGACAAACCTTCCTTCGCCTGCAGTCCCAGGGGCTCCAGACCGGCCTCACTGGCGGAAACGATCACTCCTTCGACCTTGACGCGCCCCTCGCCGATCAGTGCCAACGCCATGTGGGCGAAGGGTGCCAGGTCACCCGAGGCCCCGACGGAGCCCTGGGAGGGGATGACCGGAAGTATGTCCCGGTCGAGCAGGTCCAACAGACGCTCCACGACGACGGGCCTGACCCCGGAGTGGCCTTGGGCCAGCGTCCGGGCGCGCAACAGGAGGATGGCACGGACCAACGGGTCGGGGAGAGCGGGGCCCACCCCTGAGGCATGTGAGCGGATCAGGTTGTACTGCAGCGTTTCGGCCTCGTCGGGTGGGATGCGTGTGGAGGCCAGGGCCCCGAAGCCCGTCGTGATGCCATAGACGATCTCGCCGGAAGCGACGGTGGCGTCGACTACGGCCCGAGCCGGCTCCATCCGCTCCGAGATGTCCGGCCCAGGGATGGCACGGGCCCGGCCATGAGCGACTTCGACCACCTGGCCTGGACTGAGCGGCCCGCCATCGACGACGATCTCGGTCACTCCGGGATCCTGTGTCGGTCATCTGGCATCGGGACAGGCTATTCCTGAGCCGTCTCCGTCGCTCTCACATCTGGACTGCTCAAAAGGACCGCTGAGGCGATAGCGTGCCGTGCACATGATGACTGACCTGAGCCCGTTGCTATCAGAGCCCGGAGTGACCATCGCTGTGATCGGGGCCACCGACCACGTCGGCAAATACGGAGGGATCATCTACCGGGACCTGAAACGCAAGGGCTATCGGGTGCTCGGGGTCAATCCGTATCGGGACACGGTCGACGGTGACCCGTGCTGGAGAACGGTCCTCGATCTGCCAGAGACCCCGACCATCGCCGACTTCGTGATCCCGGCCCGGCGTGGTCTCGATGTCCTGGATGAGTGTGAGAAGGCGGGGATCAAGAACATCTGGCTTCAGCCCGGCGCCGAGTCCCCACAACTCATCGAAAAGCTGGAGGCCGGCCCTTTCGATTGGCTGGCCCACGCCTGCATCATGGTCCGGGCCAGCCTTGCCCCGCATATGTGATCTCACGGCCACGTAGTGAAGCGGCAGCCCCGGCCGACCATTAGATCCGCCCGTTGAACAGCTCCCGGGCGATGATGTTGCGTTGGATCTCGGAGGTGCCCTCGTAGATCCGCGGGGCGCGCACCTCCAAGTAGAGATGAGCCAGGGTCGAGTCCACCTCGAGCCCTCTTGCCCCAAGAACCTGAATGGCGGTGTCGACCGCCTTCTGAGCCGTCTCGGTGGCGTGCAGCTTGGCCATGGCAGCCTTCCCGGTCAGGGTCTCGGCGTCCCCGGTGTCATAAGCCGTTGCGGCCGAATACACGAGGTGCTCGGCGGCTTCGATGGCCAGCCGGACGTCGGCCAGCTGATGCGAGACCGCCTGGAAGTCAGAAATCGGTGTGCCGAAGGCGGTCCTGGTCGTGGCGTGTGCGGTGGCTATGCGGAGTGCGGCCTCGGCCATGCCCAGCGCGAAGGCGCCGACACTGGGCCGGAACAGGTCGAGAGTCTGCATCGCCACCCTGAACCCGTGGTCGACCTCACCGAGCACGTGAGTAGACGGAACGAAGACATCTTCGAGGCGGAGCCGGCCCAGCGGATGGGGGGAGATCATAGGAATCGGCTCACCGCCCACTCCATCCATGTCCGAGGTGACTGCGAATGCTGTGATGCCGCGTGAACCGGCTCCGTCTGTTGTTCGAGCGAAGAGGGTGTAGATGTCGGCTTCGGGCGCATTCGAGATGTAGGCCTTCTCTCCGTTCAGTCGGAACCCCTCGCCGTCGACCTCGGCCGTGGTGGCGAGAGCGGCCGCATCAGAGCCCGCTCCGGGCTCGGTGAGAGCGAATGCGGCCACGGATCGCCCGGCTCGAACCTCCGGGATGAGCCGCTCCCGCAGCTCGCTCGGGCCGGATAGATGGATCGGAATCGCTCCCAGGCCCTGTACCGCGAATGCGGTCTCGGATTCGATCGAGACGCGGGCCAGACCCTGACGGATGGCGCACAAGTCGACTGCAGTGATGTCGGCCTCGGCGAAGAGACGATCAAACAACCCGTGGCCGGCCAACGCCTCGACCAATGGGCGGTTGACGCGTCCCGGCTCACCGGTATCGGCCACCTCGATCAGGGCGTGCCCGAGACGCTCACACTCCTCGACGAGGGCCCTGGTCATCCGGCAAGTATGCGCCCCGTCCTACCGGCGTGCGTCGCGCAACAGGGTTTTGAGCCCGCCCGGGGATGATCTGCTGCCAGAATCGATGGCCAGTCCAAGGGAAGGGACCTATGCAGACCATGCCTGCCGGGGTGCGCAACCTGTTCCGTGCTGCTCTGTTGATCTTCGTGATCACCGTGGTGATCGGGATCCTCAATGGGACTGACGTCTGGGAGCCACCCCGTAACACACTGTTGACCCACGTCCACGCGGGGACCCTGGGATGGCTGACCCTCTCGATCTTCGCCGGCGCGATCTGGATGTTCGGCTCACCCGACGACCGATCGAGCAATGCCGTTGCCAATTTCTCCATCGTGGCGCTCTCGCTCTACGTCCTGGCCTTCTGGTCGGTGGACCTCACCACCTCGAGCATCCAACGGCCGATCGGGGGCACTCTGGCCTTCATCGCCATCGTTGTGATGTTCGTCTGGGTGCTTCGCGCTCATCGGGGGAGCATCTGGGACGTCGCACAGTACGGGATGGCGCTCTCCTTGCTCTTCCTGGTGATCGGAGCCGTGCTCGGCGTCCTGCTGGGTCTGCAACTCGCCGAAGTCGAGATCGTCGCTCCTGAGAACGCCGAGCAACTCGGTGGAGCCCACCCGGCTGCCATGGTGGTCGGCTATGTGATCCTGGCCGGGACAGCGTTGATCGAGTGGCTGTTGCGACAGCAGGACACCCCCTCGCTGTCCAAGTCGAAGGCCGGGGTGGTGCAGATGAGCCTGATCTTCCTCGCCGGTCTGTTTGCCATGTTGGGGGTTCTCCTCGACAACGACATCATGCTTCAGGCCAATGTTCCCCTGGAGGTGATCGGGTTGATCATCCTCGTGTGGCGGCTGCGGGCCTACCTCGCTCCCTCCCAATGGGGTGGGCCGGTCTCGGGTGTCATGGCACGCACCGCTGTGCTCGGGCTCATCATCGGAGTCGTCCTTTTCGCCTATGTGGTGTCGCTGTTCGTCTCGGGCGCCGACTTCGAAGAGATCGTCCCCTGGCTGCTCGCGGTCGACCACATCAACTTCATCATGGTGATGACCAACCTGATCTTCGCCATGATGGCGATCGCCACCGCGGTGTCGGAGGGAGCCAACCGGCTCATCTTCTGGGGAGTCAACACCGGGGTGCTCGGGTTCGCCGTCGGTCTCTTCACCGAGAACGCCACCTTGAAGCGCATCTTCACCCCGATCCTCGGAGTGGCCCTGCTCTACGGCATATACACGTACCTGACCGCGAAGGAGAAGCAACCGGCGGTTGCGGAGGTCGGGGTCTGATCGTCTCGCGATGAGCCCATTCCGCGCCTCTGCCGCGTTCACCGAGAGCTGGGATCACTTCGGCTTCGAGGTGGCGGACGGCGTGGCGACTGTCACTTTCGACCGCCCGGACCGGCTCAATGCCCTCACTTTCGAGGTATACGCCGATCTACGTGACCTTCTCGGTGAGCTGGAGCAGCGGGACGACGTTCGGGCCATGGTCATCACCGGCACAGGCCGCGGGTTCTGCTCGGGTGGGGATGTCGAGGAGATCATCGGCGCCCTCCAGGAGGTGGGAACCAGCGAGTTGCTCGACTTCACCCGAATGACGGGCGCGGTTGTGGAGCGCATCCGACGCCTCCCGATGCCGGTCATCGCCGCGGTCAACGGTGTGGCGGCCGGGGCCGGTGCCGTGATTGCGTTGGCCTCTGACATCAGGATCCTGTCGGAGTCGGCAACGTTCCACTTTCTCTTCACCAAGGTGGGGTTGTCCGGCGGGGACATGGGTGCCGCGTACCTCCTGCCAAGGGTGGTGGGTCTGGGCCGGGCCAGCGAGCTGCTCCTCCTCGGGGAGAAAGTGGAGGCGGATCGGGCTGTGGCCATCGGCCTCGCCACCAGGGTCGTCCCCGACACTGACCTGTCTGCCGAAGCTAGAGATCTGGCCATCGACCTGGCCTCGGGGCCGGCATTCGCCTACGCCGCTACCAAGGTGATGATCGACCGGGAGCAGGACATGGACTTGGGCGCTGCCATCGAGTTCGAGGCCTTCGCTCAGGCCCTCCTGATGACCAGCGAGGACCATGCCGAGTTCTACCGAGCCTTCACCGGGAAGCGCCCGCCGGAATGGAAGGGGCGATGAGCCGGCACATCTTCCTGAACCCAGACGGGCTGGCCCCGGCCAGAGGCTTCTCACACGGCGCCCTGGCTTCGCAGGGGCGGATCCTCCACATCGCTGGGCAGACCGGCCACCACGCCGATGAGGCCATCGACGAAAGCATTGTCGATCAGTTCGCCCGGGCCTGTGCGGCCGTGGCCGACGTCATCGCCGGAGCCGGTGGCGAGCCAGGCGATCTGGTCTCGCTGACCATCTACACAACCGATGTCGCCGGGTACCGGGACAACCTCGGTCCGATAGGCGAGGCCTATCGGGCCGTCTTCGGCAAGCATTACCCGCCGATGGCCCTCATCGGAGTGGCGGAGCTCTTCGACCCGAGAGCCCTGGTCGAGCTCGTCGGGGTGGCGGTGGTGCCGGAGCCTGACTCGTCGTAATTGGGACGATTCAGTGTCGTATGTGACCCGTTTTGAACCCAATTTCGTCGAGATGCTCCAGGAGACGGTCGACGTCTGACTCGTCGTGATAGATCCCGAACCCGATGCGGAGACGATCGCCCCGGTAATCGGTGATGACCCCTCGATCGTGAAGACGTTGGTAGATGCCGGCGGCGTCATCAGACCTGTAGGTGAGGAAGTTGCCCCGACGCTCCGGGTCGTCGATCAGAAGCTCGCCCGGTTCAGAGCCGGCCGCGAGGAATCGCTCCTGGAGGCCGAGGACATGACTATGGATGTCAGCCGGCCCCACCCCCTCTGATTCCAGCCATCCCAGGACCGCACCCATCCGATACACCCCAGAGGGGTCGAAGGTGGCCCCGGCGAACCTCGATCCGTCGTCCCCATAGGCGATGGTGTGGCCGACGCCCGTCTCCAGCTGGCCGAACCCGGCGTACCAGCCGGTATCGACCGGGCGTGACCCGTACCCGGGCGGGGAGTGGAGAAAGCAGGCGCCCTCGCCGGACATGGCGTACTTGTAACCCCCGGCCAGGAAGAAGACTCGATCCTGGATGGCGCCAAGGCTGACCGGCAGGGCCATGAAGGCGTGGTAGCCGTCGATGACGACGAACGTACGGTTCTCCGGGACCGAGGACACGATCTGGTCTAGCCCGGCCACTTGCAGGCCAGAGTCGAATAGGACCTGGCTGAGATAGATCAGGTCGTGGACACCGGCCCTGG
>JALDXM010000118.1:0-6808 GCA_032155085.1 Actinomycetota bacterium
ACGTGCGGTCGGCGGCCGACGACCTCGGCCCCGCCCGTGAGGCGGTCCAAGAATCGGCTGCAGCCTTCCAGGAAGCCGTAGAGGCCGACCCCAACTCTCCGGTCAGCATCGACCTGCTGGAGGCCGATTCGATAACGGGGGTTCAGGAAGCTGAGGAGAATTTCGACGCCGCCGTTGGGGGCGTCAATGACCGGACGACCGTGGTGGACGCCGGGGTCCAGGTCAGCACCGCCGCCTACGGTCTCCAGGTCGCATGGGTGCGTCTCTTCGCCGACGCCGGATGCATCGAGGATGAGGGAGAGGCAACGGAGTGGGTGTCCGACTATGTGTCGGCGCTACAGACCGACCTCACCACCGTTGGCCTCTACAACGGGAGGATCGACGGGATCTACGGCCCCATGACCATCGAGGCGGTCATGACACTCCAAGAGCAGGCGGGTCTCGAAGAGACCGGCTTACCCGATCCGGCCACTCAGCGTGCCCTCGCCGAACTGCTGGGTCAGCGTGAGTCGGCTTCGATCGCGGCCCTGCAGGGGATCATGACCGCGACCGGCCACTACACAGGTCCGATCGACGGTGTCTGGTCCGATGCCGTGGAGCAGGCCCTCATTGCCCTCCAGACAGATCTCGGCGTTCCCGCCACAGGGGTGGTGGATGCAGCCACGATGCGGGCCTTCGAGGCGGCTCTGATCGCGGCGGGCAACCCACCTGCCCCCGAGTCACCGCCGACGACTGCTCCGGCGGCTCCCGACACGACAACGGCCCCGGCTCCGACCACCACGGCGCCGGCGCCAGCTACGACCGCCGCTCCGGAGCCGACTACCACCGCGCCGCCGGCAACGACGGTGCCACCGGTGTCGGGCGGGATCCTCGACGTTCTGGCCGAAGCCGGGCAGTTCAGCCAGTTGCTGGCGGCTATCGATGCGGCCGGGCTGACCGAGACCCTTTCCGGCCCTGGCCCGTTCACGCTTTTCGCACCGACTGACGAGGCCTTCGCCCAGTTGGCCGAGCCGTTGCCGACGGAGCCCGAGGCTCTGCAGGCAGTCCTCCTCTATCACGTGGTCCAGGACAACCTCGGTGCGTTCGAGTTGATGGGTCTCGGTTCGGTCACCACCGCTCAAGGCGGGGACTTGGCGATAACGGTCGATGCCGGCCAGATCGTCCTGAACGGCGTGTCCACTGTCACCATCAGCAATGTGCTGGGATCGAACGGAGTGGTGCACGTGGTCAACGCCGTTCTGATACCTGGGTAGATCACTAGGTGACAGACCGAGCCCAGAGCGCGGCGGGCATCGTCCTCCTGACGCTGGCGTCGGGCCAGTTCCTCATGACCCTCGACAGCTCGGTGATGAACGTGTCGATCGCCCAGGTCGCCGAGGACGTTGGGACGACCGTCACCGGGATCCAGACCGCCATCACCCTCTACACCCTGGTGATGGCGACCCTGATGATCACCGGCGGGAAGATTGGGAGCCTCATCGGTCGCCGCAAAGCGTTCATGATCGGGTGTGTCATCTACGGCGCAGGGTCGCTCACCACGTCCCTCGCCCCGACCCTCACCGTCCTGATCATCGGCTGGTCGTTCCTGGAGGGTGTCGGTGCGGCTCTGATCATGCCGGCGATCGTGGCGCTGGTCGCCTCCAACTTCCCACCGGAGGGCAGGCCACGGGCTTACGGCCTGGTGGCGTCGGCCGGGGCGATCGCAGTGGCGGCCGGCCCTCTGATCGGCGGGCTGGTGACGACTTACTGGACCTGGCGCTATGTGTTCGCCGGAGAGGTGGTGATCGTGATCGCGATCCTCTTCCTGACCCGACGAATCATCGACGCCCCCGTTGGGCAGCGGAAGCCGCTGGACCTCGTCGGCGCTGGCCTGTCCGCGTTGGGCTTGGGCCTGGCGGTGTACGGGGTCCTCCGCTCCGGGGTGTGGGGTTGGGTCCTGCCCAATCCCGGAGCGCCAGACATCCTGGGCCTTTCCCCGACGGTGTGGCTGGTCATGTCCGGGTTGGTGATCGTCCGTCTCTTCTTCGTCTGGGAGGGGCGGGTGGAGAAGGAGGGTCGGGAGCCGTTGGTGCGCAAGGAGATGCTGAGGATCCCACAGCTGAACGGTGGCCTGACCATGTTCTTCTTCCAGTTCATGATCCAGGCCGGGTTGTTCTTCACCGTGCCGTTGTTCCTCTCCGTGGCGCTCGGGCTCACAGCTCTGGCCACCGGGGTGCGACTCCTACCACTCTCGATCACCCTCCTCCTCGCCGCGGTGGCCATCCCCAGGTACCGTCCTCAGGCTCCACCGCGACGTGTGGTGCGCTGGGGCCTGGTAGCCCTTCTCGCTGGGGTCGTGTCGCTGATCGCCGCGCTGGAGGTGGGCGTGGGCCCCGAGATCGTGACCGTCCCGATGCTCCTCACCGGCCTCGGGGTAGGGGCGCTGGCATCCCAGTTGGGGGCCGTGACTGTGTCGGCGGTTCCCGACAAGGACACCGGCGAGGTAGGCGGCTTGCAGAACACGATGACCAACCTCGGTGCCTCCTTGGGCACCGCTCTGGCCGGATCAGTCCTCATCGCCGCTTTGACAACGTCCTTCATCCAGGGGATTCAGGACAACCCGGCGGTCCCGCCCGAGGTGGCGTCGGCGGCTGAGGTGGAATTGGCCGGTGGGATCCCGTTCGTGTCCGATGCCCAGCTCGCGACGGCTCTGGCCGATGCCGGAGTTCCTGAGGAGGAGGCCGCGGCAATCCAGGAGGAGAACACGGCAGCGCGCATCGGCGGGCTGAAGGCCGCCTTGTCCGTGCTGGCCCTTTTCGTTGTCCTCGCCCTCTATTTCACTCGGCAGATCCCGACCGAACCGGTGGGTGCAACGTCGGAGATGGGGCTCGAATCGGCGATCCCTCCTCCCACGCCCGGACCCGCTCGGGGCTGAGCCCGGCACTCATCGAGTGGCGGGGGTGCCCCGTCCGCGTGGCCCACGCCAATCCGGAGCTCTCCTGTTTGCGAAGAAACTGTCGTCGGCGCGCTGCGGCGGCGAGTGCCTTCGTAGGAGACAGGATGTCGGATCGACATGTCCAACATGCAGTGATCATCGGGGCCAGTATCGGAGGCCTCCTTGCCGCGGCCGCTTTGTCCCCTCGGTCGGGGAAGGTGACCATCCTCGACAGACGCCCGGTTCCGACCCATGGTGTTTTGGAGAGCCTGGCCGCTCAGGGCAACTTCGCCCACGCGCTGCTGGTGGGGGGAGCTCGGGCAATGGAGCACCTGCTACCGGGTCTTCTGGACGACCTCGTGGAACACGATGCGTTCGTGACGGACCCGGGGGCCGACGTCCCGGTGTATTGGCTGGCGGCGGGCCGACTGCGCAGGGAAGTCCCCTGGCTGGGGACCAGGGTGCCACAGGCGAGCCGATCTCTGCTGGAATCGAGGATCCGGGCCCGCGTGCAGTCGCTCCCCAATGTCGAGCTCCAGGGTGAGGTGGTGGTGGACGGCATCGACCTGGCTGAGAAGGCGGTGCGAGCCATTCGTACGAGGAGCGGAGCTGTCGAGTGCGACCTGATGGTCGACGCCTCGGGTCGGGCATCGCGATCACCGGCCTGGTTGGTCGATGCGGGGATTCCCGAACCGCCGACCACCCTGGTCGGAGTCGACATCACCTACACGGGAATCGATGTCGCCCGCTCACCAGGGGATCTCGAGAACGGCGCTGTCCTCGCTGTGGTCCAGAACACGCCGACGTCGACCCGCGGAGGAGTCGCCCTGCCGACAGAGGGTCAGCGCTGGACCGTGGCCCTGGGCAGCTACTTCGGCGACAGACCCGAGCTGGATCGGGCCTCGATCGAGGCATTCGCCGGCTCGCTCCCCGACCCGGTGATCCGTCGATTGCTCGAGAACGAATGGCTCTCGTCTCCGAGGCGTTACAAGTTCCCGGCTAGTCAACGCCGCCATTTCGACAAGGTCCGTGGTCTCCCCGTCGGGTTCTGCGCCGTCGGTGACAGTGTGGCGAGCTTCAACCCGATCTACGGCCAGGGGATGAGCGTCGCGGCCCTCGAGACGATGGCGCTGGCCGAGCATCTGGACGCATTCGGCAATGACGCCCGCCTGCCGCATGCCATGGCCACGGCTACGTCAAAGATCGTCGACAGCCCGTGGCAGATCGCCACGGGGGCTGACTTCATCTATCCCAGAACCACTGGAAGGCGGCCTCCGGGCATAGATGCCATCAATCGCTACCTCACCCAGGTCATCGTTGCGGCTGCCGTGGACCGGGAGGTCAGCGTGGCGTTCTCCCGGGTACAGCAACTCCTCGACGCTCCCTCGAGCCTCTTGAAGCCGAGCCTGGTCGCGCGGGTGAGACGCGTGGCCAAGAAGTCTCGCCGCCGCAACCCGAGCCCGGGGATCAACGGAGTGACGGGTGCGGCTCATCCGAGGGGGCCCACGCCGGCTCACCCACCTCGGTGATGTGTGGTCGATCGGATGCAGTCACCCAGAAGCCGACCAGAGCAGCCGGGATGTCGGAGTGGGGATTGAACGCCCGGTGCACGACTCCGATCGGCTCTGTGTAAACGTCGCCGGCTGCGAAATGCTCCGATCCCCTCTCGTACTGGAGCGTCACGATCCCGCGCACGAGGACGAAGTAGACGATCCCGTTGTGGACGTGCCAGGAGGCCGTCCGGCCGGGTCCGAGCTCGGAGAGCTGGATGTTGATTCTGGCTTCTGGGTCGCGGGGAAGGCGGGCCTCGATGGTGTCGAGCAGCGTCTGACGGATGTGCGAGCCATCGGGTGGGAGCAGCCCGGTGAGTTGCAGGGCCAAGGTGTCGGGGTCGACCCGGGGCTCGGTCACAATCCGAAGAGGGTGTCTTCGATCAGGTGGTCGACCACCGTCTCCAGCGCCTCGCGCTCACCCGCACCTCCATCAACGGCGGCGTGATACACGGAGAGCTGCCGGTGGGCGCTGGTTCCATCCTTGACGATGTCTCTGATGTGGCGGAGCTGCTCGATCACATCGAACTCCATGGCGTCCTGTGCCACCATCTCGATGGCCTCCTCCATCAGGTCGCCGAAGGGGACCAGCTCCCCGCGCCCGAAGTCGATGAGGGTGCCATTGGTCCCGTAGCGCTGGGCGCGCCACATGTTCTCCGAGATCAAGAACGGTGAATAGACCCGCCAGCGCTGGTTACGACGGCGGAGGCGGAAGAAGTAGCCGAGCAGGCACAGGTAGAGAGCGGCCACTGTTATGGCGTCGTCCAGCCGCGTGCAGATGTCGGTGACCCTCATCTCGAGGGTCGGGTAGCGAGCCGAGGGCCGGACGTCCCACCACAGCTTGGTGGGGTCCTCGATGATGCCCGCTTCCACCAGGATCCCGACCGTTCGCTCGTACTCGCCCCAGGACTCGAACTCCTCGGGGATGCCGGTCCTCGGCAGGTTCTGGAAGATGACGGGCCGGTAGGCCAGCAGGCCGGTCTCGGTCCCACCCCAGAAGGGCGATGACGTGCTCAAGGCCAGTAGGTGGGGGAGCATGTAGCGGATCTGGTTCATCAGGTCGATTCGGAGGTGCTCGTCTTCGATCCCGACATGGACATGCATCCCGCAGATGACCAGCTGGCGGGCCACCACCTGATAGTCGGCGGCGAGCCGCTGGTATCTCGGTTGCTCGGTGGTCTCCTGTTCCATCCAGTTGGCGAAGGGATGGGTGGAGGCGGCGATGATGGCGGCCCCGTAGCCATCGACGACTCCGGACAGGTCACGACGCAGCCCGGCCAGATCGTCACGCGCCTCCGAGAGCTTGGCGCAAACCTTGGTGCCGACCTCGATTTGGGCCTTGAGGAACTCGGGTGTCACCTGTGGGCCGAGCAACTCCCTGAGCGAGTCCCACATCGCGGGAGGTGGGTCCTTGATCAGCTCACGGCTCTCCCGATCCACCACCAGATACTCCTCCTCGATGCCGACGGTGAAGGCGGGACGGTCGATCACATCGTGAAACTAGTGACCACTAGAGATCCGAGGCCAGGACGCGCCGTCGTGACTCGGCGCATTCCTCACGTACGTGGCAGCCCTCGAGATGGTCGTTGACCAGGCCCATCGCCTGCATGAACGCGTATACGGTTGTCGGCCCGACGAATGACCACCCACGTCGCTTGAGGTCCTTCGACAAGGCTGTTGATGTCTCTGTGACGGAGGGAATCTCGGTTGGAGGTGGCTCTTCCGGGCCGGCCCAAGACCAGAAGTAGGCGGCCAGCGATCCACGCTCGGCTACCAGCTCGAGGGCCCTTGCCGCGTTGTTGATCGTGGATCTGATCTTGCCTTGGTGACGGATGATCCCGGTATCTCCCAGAAGTCGTTCGACGTCGCCCTCATCGAAACGGGAGACCGTGGCCGGGTCGAAGGAGGCGAAGGCCGCCCTGAAGTTCTCCCGCTTCCGGAGAATGGTGAGCCAGGAGAGCCCGGATTGGAAACCCTCCAGGCAGATCTTCTCGAACAGGCGGCCGTCGTCGGTGGTGGCCCGACCCCATTCATCGTCGTGATAGGGCACGTAGTCGGGCCCGGATCCCCACCAGCAGCGGGGAACGCCGTCTTCACCTAGAACGAGGTCCATGAAGGCCAGGGTATTTGATCGCTTGCTCCCCACCACCAGACCTAATAAGTGTCATCCCGTCGTAGCTTGATCCCATGAGCTCCAGAACCCGGGATGCCCTGGCCGGTGCGGCTGCCGTGGCGCTCGCGCTCGGTGTCTCCGAGCTTGCCGCCGGCCTGCTGGGTCTGCCGTCCCTGATCGAGGCGGTTGGGGACTGGGTGATCGACGTCTCGCCAACCCCGGTGAAGGAGT
>JALDXM010000119.1:0-6786 GCA_032155085.1 Actinomycetota bacterium
CGCGGAGGAAGTCGACCCGGCGGAATGCCGGCCAGTTGACGTCGACGAAGACGAATTCCGAGTAGGCCGACTGCCAGAGCAAGAACCCGGAGAGGCGGGACTCGCCCGACGTCCTGATCAGCAGGTCCGGATCGGGCAGGTCGGCGGAGTACATGTGTGAGGCGAGGGAGTCGGCGTCGATGTGGGCCGTGATCTCTTCGGGCTCGATGCCGTCCGCCACCAGCTTGGCCACCAGGTCCTTGGCGGCGTCGACGATCTCCTGACGCCCGCCGTACCCCATGGCGATGTTGAGACGGCGCGAGCCGAAAGGCTGCGACTCCTCGGCCAGCTTGGCCGCTGCCACCAGGTCGTCCGGGAGCATGTCGAGGCTCCCGATGAACCGAATCCCCATGTCGTACGTCTGGCAGAGGGCGGGGAGGCGACCGAATAGCTCGACCAGGACGTCGAAGTAGGGGTCCAACTCCTCGCGCGGACGCGACAGGTTCTCTCGGGACAGCACCCAGGCGGTCACGGCTGGGATCTCCAGATCATGTGCCCAGCCCAGGAACTCCTCGAACCGGCCCATGCCGACCCGGTAGCTGTCGGTGTAGGTGGGGAGCCGCTCCTCACGGGCATGACGACGATGCCCGTCGAGGACGATGCCGATGTGGCGGGGCAGCCGGTCCCGATCGAGGCCGTTGACGAGGTTGTGCTCGTAGAGGCGGTAGAGAACACCAAGAGCCATGGTGAAGTGTCAATCGTACCGATCCGTGGCCGGAACTCACGGTCACGGCATGGGTCCTCCGACCCTTTCCGCTAGCCGCCTTCGGTCGATACGCTCGTCACGAAATGGAGCGGGTGACCCTCGGAAAGATGCAGAACCCCATTCGCGGGTTCCTGCATGGCTCGGCGGCGATCGCCGCCGCGTTTGGGCTCTGGATCCTCCTCGACCGGTCAGGGGGCAGGGCCGCTGCCATGACCGGGGCCGTGGTGTTCGGGGTCGCCCTGCTCGTAATGTACACGGTCTCTTCCCTGTATCACTCGGTCCCCTGGGGCGATGAGTGGAAGCTCAGGTTTCAACGAATGGATCATTCGCTCATCTTCCTGGTGGTGGCAGGCACCTTCACCCCGATTGCCATCGCCGCCCTGGAGGGGGTGGCGCTCGTAATCAGCCTCGTCGTCATGTGGGGCATCGCCCTGACCGGGATCCTGCTCAAGGTATTGATGCCTGATGTGAGGACCCATCTCTCGGTGACGTTGCAGATGGTGATGGGATGGTCCGCCTTGATCTGGGTGCCCTGGATCTGGCGTGAGCTCGGACCCGGGGCCATTGCCCTGATCGCATTGGGCGGGGCTTGCTACACGATCGGCACCGTGATCTATGCCATGCGCCGTCCCTTGCTGTTCCCCCGAACGTTCTCCAATCACGAGCTCTTCCACGTACTGGTGGTCGGGGGCAGCACCTTCCACTTCCTCGCGGTGCTGCTCTACGCCATTCCGGCGACAAGCTAAGGAGCGGGCAGGGCCGAGACCTCGGCGCAGAGAGCTTCGATCTCCTCGACTGTCTTGGGCACGGAGGCTGTCAGGTTTTCGTAGCCGTCGTCGGTGGTGAGGACGTCGTCTTCGATCCTGATCCCTATCCCGAGGAACTCGGCTGGGACCTGATGGGTGATCTTCTCCGCATTTTCCCTCGCCTCGTTCTCCTTCTCCAGGGCGGCTGCCCGGCCCTCGAGGATCCGTCGCTGGTTCCATTCGTCCTGGTCGTACTCGAGCAGGGTGAGAGTGATCTCCGACTTGCTGGGAGCGATGTAGAGGCCGGGCTCGACGGTGAATGCCATGTTCGGCTCCAGCTTCCGGTGCGCCCCCTGTACCCGATAGGTGCCGGCGTCGTGGACGTCTAGGCCCAGCCAGTGACCGGTGCCATGGAAGAAGAACTCCCGGTAGTGATGCATCGCCAGCGACTCTTCAACCCCCTTTGGGAGAAGGCCCAGTTCGACCATCCCCTCGGTGAGGACCCGGGTCGCGGTGTCGTGGATCGCCCTTGGGGTGGATCCGGGCACCGACATCTCCAGGCCTTTCTCGAAGGCGGCCAGGACGACGTCGTACACAGCCCGTTGCGGACCGCTGAACCTTCCATTAGCCGGGAACGTCCGTGTGATGTCTGCCGAGTACGCGCCGAGCTCGGCGGCTGCGTCGATGAGGATCAGGTCCCCGTCTTCGATCAGCCTGTCGTTCTCGACGTAATGGAGGACGCAGGCGTTGGGCCCTGAGGCCACGATCGATGGGTAACCGTTGTGTCGTGCCCCGGCTAGACGCCATGGGTACTCGAGCGCCGCTTGCACCTGGTACTCGTAGAGACCGGGAGAGGCGAAACGCATCGCCTCGGCGTGTCCCTGTGCCGATAGCTCGCAGACCCGACGCAGGGACTCGATCTCGTCCGTGGTCTTGACGAGACGCATCTCGGCGAGGAGCACCGACACATCACGGACCGCCGAGGGCACCGGGCCGCCATATCGCGCCCGGTGGTTGCGTGCCTTCGCCACCAGCCCGTTCACCCTGGCGTCGTGGCGCTGGTTCCCGGTGCGGTACCAGATCACCTCGCGCCCGATCATGTATCGCGTGAGCACCTCATCCAGGCTCGATATCTCGAAGGACTGATCCGCCCCGAAGCGTTCCTTGGCGCCTTCGGTCCCGGCCCGATAGCCGTCCCAAGCCTCCATCTCGGGGTCTTTGGGCCGGACGAAGAGGGTGTACTCCCCATCGGAGTGACCCGGGGCGATCACCGCCACCGCCTCCGGCTCGGGGAAACCGGTCAGATAGAAGAAATCGGGTTCCTGGTGGAACTCGTAGTCGGTGTCGTAGCTTCGGGTCACCTCGACCGACGCCGGGATGATGGCGATGGCGTCGTCACCGATCTCATCGGCCAGTCGCTGCCGCCGCATCGCAAAGGGATCTGACATGCGGGCAACGGTACCGCTGCGGTCATTCCGGCGAAATTGGGTTCCAAACGTGTCACATACGACAGCTTTTGCTCCCAATTTCGAATGGGGTTCCCCTCCTCGTTGCGATCAGGTAGCGATCGGGCATGGCAGGATCATCGGAGTCGGGCCTGCAACACCTAGCCGGCCAGCAGCACGGCGCATTCGACCGGGGCCAGTGGCTGGCATGTGGCTTGAGTTTGTCCACCCTGTCGAGGCGTCTGCAATCAGGTGCCATTCGACGGCTCGCCCCAGGTGTCTACGCCTACGCCAGCACGCCACCGTCCTGGCATCTCGAGGTGTCGGTCGCGGTGCTTGCTTCTGGACCCGAGGCTGCGGCTTCACACATGACAGCCGCTCATCTCCATGGTCTTGCCAACCGCCCGGATTCGATCGAGATCGTGTCACCCCGGACGGGCCGACGACCTGGCTCTTATGTCCTCCATCAATCCACCGATCTCGATCAAGCCCACACCGAGGTGGTGAACGGCGTCCTGGTGACGAACGTCGCGCGCACGATCGTCGACATCGGAGTGCCTCATGGGATCGGCCGGACCGGGTCCTGTCTAGACGAGGCGAGGCGGGTTGGTCTGGTGACCCTCGAGGAAGTCGCGTCGCTGCTCCATCAGGTTGCTAGAAGAGGGCGAAACGGCGTTGGGCCGGCCCGCAAGATCCTGACCGAGCGCCTGGCATGGGATCAGATCACCGAATCGCAATTGGAGGATCGGTTCTTGAGACTTCTCCAACGATTCGGCCTGCAGCGACCGGAGGGTCAATTTCCGGTACACGATTCATCGGGTGCCTTCGTCGCCCGTGTGGACTTCGCCTATCCCGCCGATCACCTTCTGATCGAACTCGATGGAGCCCGGTTCCACTCCGATCGAGTGACGTTTCAGACCGACAGGGCCCGACAGAATCGGCTCATCGCCCTTGGCTACAAGATCCTGCGTTTCACCTATTGGGACGTAATGGCCGCTCCCGAGTATGTGATCGAGAGCGTCGACGGTCTTCTTCGGCGAAATTGGGAGCCAACTGCCCGTATATGACACGTTCTCGTCCCAATTTCGAGAAAGGTCTTCAGGGCCCCGGGGCGTATTGGAGATCGACCACGAGGGGGAAGTGGTCGGAGCCCATCGGGGGCCCGAGACGGCGGTCGCGAACACGGAGGTCCTCGCTGTGGAGCAGGTGGTCGATGGGGATCCGCAGCGGGAACATCGTGTTGGCCGAGAACGACGGCTGAAGACCGAACCCAAGCTGGGAATTGCGCAGGCTGCCATCGGAAACGAGCCCCCGGAAAGGCGAGGACCAGGGCGAGGCGTTGAGATCCCCTACTACCAGGTAGGCACCGTCTTGCTGACCCGCCCAATCGGCGGCGAAGCCGAGCTGGGCGTCACGTAGAGAGGCGCGCTCACTGGTCGTGGGTGCCACCGGGTGTGATGACAGGATCTTCACCGGCTCAGGCCAGCCCTCAGGCAGATAGGACAATGCAATGGCGCGGCCATCCCCTTCGGCGAACCCAAAGGAAGCTGCGTCCACGGTCTGACGGGTGAGGACCAGGGTGCCGAAGATGAGGTTGTCCGACCTCCCGCGCACGATCTCGTATTCGAGGCCGGAGGACTCCATGGCCACCTCCCAGGGGCGACTGGCCTCGTGGAGCAGGACAACGTCGGGAGTTGTGGCCTCGATGTACTCGACGACCTCGTTGTAGCTCTCGTTGGTGGAGAGGAGGTTGAAGCTCATCACTCGTATCTCAGGGGCGCCTGCAACCGCCTCGCCTGGCGAGCCAAAGAAGAGCGGGGCGACGAAGAGGGCGTTGACCAGGGCGACTCCCAGGATGGCCCAGCCGACACGACGCCAACGGCTGGCCACGATCAAAAGCCCGAGGATGATGAGGATCACCACGTACTGGGCCCGGAAGTTGGCCAGGACGTCGAGCCACCACACCCATGCTCCGGCGAACGAAGCGAGGCTGATCACCGCGATGGCAACGGCGGGGATCACCAGGAGGACCACTGTCGCCACCTTAGGGATGATCAGGAGGCTGAGGGCAGGAGTGGGCCACCGGCATCGGCGATCCTCTGTCGCAGCTCGGCCGCTTGTGCATGGACCGAATCGGGGCTCCCCGCACCCGGGCTGATTCGGCGCTCCACAGATCCTGCTGCGTCGATGAGGGCAAGATCGGCTTCGATAAATGCCCCATGGACAGTGGTGAGGTCCTCGATCCCGGCCTCCAGCAGGGTCCGCCCCTCACCCTCCAAGCCCAGCACCAGCTTTCCCACAGCCTCGTGTGCCTCACGGAAGGGAACCCCCCGTGCCACCAATGCCTCGGCGAGGTCCAGGCTCGCCGTCTCGACCCGTGGCGTCACGGCGAAGAACTCGATGTGCTGGAGCAATTCCGTCATCGCGGCGATGGTCGCACCCAGTGTGTCGTCCGCCTCGAACACCAGCCTCTTGTCCTCCTGCAGGTCGCGGTTGTAGGCGAGGGGCAGGCCCTTCTGCAGGGCCATGATCGAGCTGAGCAGGCCAAAAACTCGGGCTGCTCTCCCCCGCGCCAGCTCTGCTATGTCGGGGTTGCGCTTGTGAGGGAGCGCCGAGGACCCGGTGCTCACCGAGTCGTCCAGACGGGCGCGGCCGAACTCCGGTGTCGCCCAAAGGACGATCTCCTCGGCGAGACGGGAGGCATGGGCCATCGCCTGGGCGCAGCAGAACACGTACTCGGCCAGGTGGTCCCGCGACGCCACCGCATCGAGCGAATTCTCGAAAACGCCGCCCATGCTCAGGTTGCGAGCGGTGGCCTCGGGGTCGATGGGCAACGAGGTTCCAGCCGAGGCGCCGGCGCCCAAGGTCGAGACATCGATGCGGGCTCGTGCCTCCGAGAACCGGTCGGCGTCTCGCAGCGCCATCCAGGCATAAGCCAAGAGGTGATGCCCGAGGGTCGTGGGCTGGGCCTGCTGCAGATGAGTGAGAGAGGGCACGACCGTCGAGGCGTGATCCTGGGCGATGTCGGCGATAGCGATGGCGTAGCCGTGCAGTTGCGAGACCCGATCCGACGCGGCGCGCCGGGTGTAAAGACGCACGTCGAGGGCGACCTGATCGTTGCGGCTGCGCGCAGTGTGGAGCTTTCCGGCGACATCTCCAATCAGTTCGAACAGACGGCGCTCGACCGCGCTATGCACGTCTTCGTCGGCGTCGACAAAGGCGAAGCTCTCCCCCTCGGCCTCGATCCGGATCGCCTCGAGACCGCCGAGCAGGGACCTCACCTCGGCGTCGGGAAGGATGCCGGTCTCACCAAGCATCTCGACATGAGCTATCGAGCCAGCAACATCGTCGGCGAGGAGACGGCGATCGGATGGGTCCGTCGTGTAGTCCCAGAGCACCTCGCCCGGGGCATTCTGGAAGCGGCCGCCCCAGAGTGTCATCCGGCCTCCCCATCTCCGAAGCCCCGAATCCGGAGGGCGTTGAGGGAAATGAATCCCTCGGCGTCGGCCTGCCGGTAGACGCCCTGATCGGCCTCGAACGTGGCGGACTCCGCGTCATAGAGGCTGTTGGGGGAACGACGACCGGTCACGGTTGCACCGCCCTTGTACAGGAGGAGACGGGCCTCCCCGGTCACAGCCTGTTGGATGTCGTCGACCAGTGCCTGGAGGGCCGTCCGCTCCGGGCTGAACCAAAACCCGTTGTAGACGATCTGGGCATAGCGAGGGATGAGACCGTCGCGAATGTGCAGCACCTCCCGATCCAGGGTCAGTGATTCGACGGCCCGATGGGCGAGATGGAGGATCGTCCCGCCAGGCGTCTCGTACACGCCGCGGCTCTTGATCCCAACGAA
>JALDXM010000120.1:0-6752 GCA_032155085.1 Actinomycetota bacterium
AGATGGCGCAGAAGCACCCCGACCGCGCCGTGTTCTGGGGGTCGGTCAACCCACTGGAGGGCAAGCAGGCGCTCGATCTCATGGAGGTGCAAGTCAAGGAGTTCGGGGCCAAGGCGTTCAAGTTCTACAACGTCCGCTACGACTACGGCCGGCCCTTCCCGTGGAGGATGGACGACCCCCAGGTGGCGTTCCCGGCGTTCGAGAAAGCGCAGGAGCTCGGAATCAACTTGATCGGTGTCCACAAGGGAGTGCCATTGGGCCCCCAGCCGATCGAGCACACCCGAACCTTCGACATGGATGGCGCTGCGGCGGCATTCCCCGACATCAACTTCATCATCTTCCACGTCGGCCTTCCCTGGCTCGATGAGGTGCTGTGGCAGATCGTGAGGTTCCCCAACCTCTACGGGTCGATCGCGGCCGCGTGTGTTCGCCGAGGTGCTCGGCAAGATGATGTGGTGGGGTGGGTAGGACAAGATCATCTACGGGGGCGAGTCGCCGATCTGGCATCCACAGTGGGCGCTTCAGGAGTTCATGGACTTCCAGCTGCCGGACGACATCGTCGAGGAGCGGGGCTACCCGCAACTGACCCTGGAGTCGAAGCAGAAGATCCTGGGCGGGAACCTGGCGCGGCTCCACGGCATCGACTTGGAGGCGAAGAAGGCCGAGCTCGCCCTGGTGTGACCCTCGACGCGGACCTGGTCGCTTCCGGTGCCTTCTCTATTGGACGAACGCCGGTCACCAACGACGCTTACGCACTTTTCGTCGCCGCCACCGGCTCGGCCCCACCTCGTCACTGGGTCGACTCCCGGCCACCGGGGCATCTGGGCAATCACCCGGTGGTGGAGGTGACCCGGGCCGATGCGATCGGTTTCTGTGAATGGCTGTCCGAGGAGGGGGGAAGACAGATCCGACTTCCAAGCAGCGCCGAGGGGCTGTGGGCGGCTCAGGGGCCAGAGGGGCGCACGTATCCATGGGGTGACAGCTTCGAGCCGGGCCGATGCAACTCGGTGGAGGCCAACATCGGGACCACCACACCAGTGGATGCCTTCCCATTGGGCGCCGGCCCGTTCGGCGCTCTCGACATGGCCGGGAACGTCTGGGAATGGTGCAGCGACGAAGACGAGGATGGGTGGGGCGTGCTCAGGGGTGGCTGCTGGCTCGATGCCGACTGGGGGGTGAGGTCGGATCGGACCTTGTCGGCCGATCCGAGGCGGGCAACCGCAACCGTCGGGTTCCGAGTGGTGGCGTCCGAAGTGGAGATTCAGTCAGACCCTTCCGATAGATAGGTCAACATGACTTCCAAACAGGCTCAAACCACGAGGGCGGGGGGACCGCAGACATGTGGCAAGGTGATGTTCCTAAGCGAGAAGGCGGCTATCACCCATGCGGTGAAGGTGGGCAAGGTCCACGGGCACCAGCAACGGGTGTATCAGTGCGGGTTCTGCGGGCACTGGCACCTGACCACCAGGCGATAGACAGTCACAGCTCGGCCACCGAGCCCACCCGAGTGACATCACTCGGGCCCAACCCGTAGGGATCGACCAGGATCGCATCGGCCAGCCCTGCGGCTCGCGCCCCGTTCACGTCGTGGAACACCGAATCGCCGATGTACCAGGCATCTTCCGGATCGAGTCCCATGCGCTCCAAGGCGGCGAGGAAGATCCCGGGGTCAGGCTTGGAGACGCCAACCTCGTGGGAGTCGATCACGAACTCGAAGAGGTCGAGCAGGCCGGCACGACCCAGGGATTCCCGGACCGAGCCATCCGAGTTCGAGACCACCGCGACCCTCACGCCTTCGTTGCCCAGTCGTTCGACGGCGTCGGCAACCCCATCCAGGGGGTGATTCCACAGCGCGTAGCCACGTTGCGTTTGCTCCCCGGCCAGGTGCGGGTCGGCCACCCCGAGCAGGGTGAAATACCGCTCCAGCCACCAGTCCCAGTCCACATCCTCGCCGGCGAGACGAAGGTCGGAATAGTCGGCCATGGCGTGATAGTGGGCCCGGTGGGCGCGCTCGGGATCGATGAGCAGCCCCAGCCTCGTTCCCATGTCGACCGGGTCCTGAAGGATGAGCGTGCCCCCGGCGTCGAACAGGATGGCCGCGGGACGGTTGTCTGGCATCGGTCTCATCTCAGCAGGTCAGATGCCCGTCAGCACACTGATGAGGGGGTCCCGCGTGGCACAGGGAGGGGCACGCACGCTAGAACTAGCCCCATGTACAGCCCCAATTCGCCGATGGCGAGTGACCTCGAGATCGCCCGCACCGCCAAGCTGAAGCCGATCTCAGAGGTAGCCCGCGACCTGGGTCTCGAAGACAACGAGGTGATTCCCTACGGGTCGATCAAGGCCAAGATCCATCTCGATGCCCTCCGTCGCATCTCATCGAATCCGATGGGCAAGTACATCGACGTGACCGCGATCACCCCCACGCCGTTGGGTGAGGGCAAGACCACCACCACCATCGGCCTGGTCCAGGGTCTCGGAGCCCTCGGGCACAACTCCATCGCCTGCATCCGCCAGCCGAGCATGGGGCCCACCTTCGGGATCAAGGGCGGCGCCGCCGGCGGCGGCTACAGCCAGGTGGTGCCGATGGACGAGTTCAACCTCCATCTGACCGGGGACATGCATGCCATCTCGGTCGCCCACAACCTCGTGGCGGCCGCCATCGACGCCCGCTGGTACCACGAGGGTCGTCTCACCACTGAGGCACTCGACGCCCTCGGCCTGAAGCGTCTCAACATCGACCCCAACCGGATCAGCTGGCGTCGTGTAGTCGATGTCAACGATCGGGCACTGCGCAACGTCGGCATCGGGCTCGGTGGTGCCATCGACGGCCGGCCCCGGGAGAGTGGCTATGACATCACCGTCGCCAGTGAGCTGATGGCCATCCTGGCTCTGGCTGACGGGGCCGACTACCCCTCGGCATTGCGCAACCTGCGGGAGCGGGTGGGCCGGGTGGTGATGGGCCTCTCCAAGGATGGTGCGCCGATCACCCTTGACGAGCTGGGCGTGGCCGGTGCGGTCACGGTGCTGATGAAAGACACGCTGCATCCCAACCTGATGCAGACCCTGGAGGGCCAGCCCGCCCTGGTCCATGCCGGGCCCTTTGCCAACATCGCCCACGGAAACTCGTCGATCCTGGCCGACCGGATGGCCCTTCATCTCAGCGACTACGTGGTGACAGAGTCCGGGTTCGGGGCGGACATGGGGATGGAGAAGTTCTTCGACATCAAGTGCCGGGTGTCCGGGCTCAAGCCCGACTGTGTGGTGATGGTGGCCACCGTCCGGGCGCTCAAGACCCATGGCGGCGGTCCCAAGGTGGTGGCCGGCCGGCCGCTCGACACTGCCTACACGGAGGAGAACCTCCCGTTGCTGAGAGCGGGGATGGCCAATCTCGCGGCTCACCTGGACATCGTCCGGAAATTTGGTGTGCCGGTGGTGGTTGCCATCAACCGGTTCCCCACCGACAGCGAGCACGAGCTAGAGCTGGTTCGTCAGTCTGCGGCCGATGCCGGCGCTTTCGCCGCGGTCACGACCGAGCACCATGCCCGTGGCGGCGATGGGGCACGGGACCTGGCCGAGGCCGTGGTCGAGGCCAGCAAGGAGCCCACGTCGTTCGACTTCCTCTATCCGCTCGACCGATCGATCAAGGAGAAGATCGAGATCATCGCCAAGGAGATCTATCGAGCCGGGTCGGTCGATTACTCGCCACAGGCAGAGACCCAGATCGCCGACTTCGAGCGGTCCGGGTTCGGCTATCTCCCCATTTGCATGGCGAAGACACATCTCTCGATCAGCGACGACCCGGCACTCAAGGGAGCACCGCAGGGTTACGAGCTGACGGTGCGTGAGGTGCGGGCGTCGGTGGGGGCCGGTTTCATCTACCCGTTGCTTGGGGAGATGAGCACCATGCCCGGTCTGGGGGCCACGCCGGGGTTCATGAAAGTGGACGTGAACGAGGACGGCGAGGTGATAGGGCTGACGTGAGTCCTTCTTTGTCGTCGTAGGCCCATATACGGGCCTACGTACCTCAGGTAAGGAGTATCCGCTTCTCGCCGGTGTACACCGTGAAGCCGATTTCTCGGAGGAAGCCGATCACAGTCATCTGGAACTCCTCGGCCAGGTCGACGGCGAGACTCGAGGCGGCCGATACCCCGCAAACGAGCGATAGCCCGGCCACCGCTGCCTTCTGCACGATCTCGAACGAGACCCGGCCCGACACCATCAGCACCAGGTCGCGGATCGGCCAGCGGGTAGAGGCGAGATGCCCGACGAGCTTGTCGACCGCGTTGTGCCGCCCCACGTCCTCACGAACGGCCACGAGGGTGCCGTCGGGCTCGAAGGCGCCGGCGGCGTGGATGCCGCCCGTGGCGTGAAAGGCGTCCTGCTGCTCGAGGAGACGGCCGGGCAGGCCGAGCAGCACCTCGTGACTGACCACCGGGCCGTGCGGCGGAACCGCACCTGCCACTCTGATGGCGTCGATGGACGCCTTGCCGCAGACGCCGCAGGATGAAGTGGAGTAGAAGTTCCTCTGGAAGCGGGCCGGGTCAACCGACAACCCCGCAGCCAGCCTCACATCCCAGCGACCCTCGCCGAGGTCCATAACCGAGCCCACCTGCTCCGGGCCGGAGACGATCCCTTCGGTGATGACGAACCCAAGTGCCAGCTCGGCGTCGTGGCCCGGGGTGCGCATCACTACTGCCAATGCCGTGCCGTCGAGCCTGATCTCGACCGGCTCCTCCACCACGAGATCGTCGTCGATGTGCTCCGACTCGCCCCTGACCCGGATCACCGGGCGGCTGCTGACCGCCTCAGACACCGCGGCCGCTATCGACGTACATCCAGCCGAACCGTCCCTTGATGCAGAGGTTGCCCAGAGTGACGTCGTGGTCGTGCGGCGAGGTGACGCTGACGATGCGGCCGTCCTGGACGTGGAGGTCGAGGTTGCAGCCGACCCCACAGTAGGAGCAAACCGTGCGAGTCACCTCCTGGCGTGACTCGTCCCAAGTGCTGGCCTCTCTCATGTCCCACTCGATCTTCCCGGCGAGCGCCCCGGTGGGACACACCGCGATGCAGTTCCCGCAATAGACACAGGCGGAGTCGGGCAGGGTCACGTCGAACTCGGTTGAAATCCGGGCGTCGAAGCCACGCCCGGCCACCGCGATGGCAAACGTGTTCTGATGCTCCACCCCGCAGGCGTCGACACAGCGGTAGCAGAGGATGCATCTGGCGTAGTCACGGACGTAGAGGTCGTCTTCGACCTTGGCCGGCTCTGCCACGCTCGCGGCACGTGTCGTTTCGGGCGGGTGGTGATGGCCCGGCTCGGGGGCATGACGCGGCGTCTCGGGCGCAGATGGCCCGAACCGCTCGGGATGTGCCCTCGCCACACCCATCCAACGCTCCAGGTCGGGCCCGGCCCTGTCCAGCTCCGAAGCAGAGCCGAGCAACTCCATGACGAGACGGCGGCTGTGCCGGGCTCGGTCCGAGTCAGTCCGGATCTCCATCCCTTCCTCGAGTTTGCGTGAGCAGGAGGGGACGAGGGTTCTCGATCCCTCAACCTCAACCACACACACCCGGCAGGCATTGGCCGCGGTCATCGTCGGCCCGTAACACAGGGTGGGCAGGTCCACTCCCGCCTGACGGCAGGCGTCGAGCACGGTCGAACCCGAGGAAAGCTCCACGTCGAGGTCGTCCACCCGGGCGGAGACGATCGTGACCTGGTCGTCGAGGACCGTCATCGGGCCGACGCTCCCATCAGACCGAGCCGGAAGGCGGACTGGACCGCAGAAGCGGCGGTCTGTCCCAGACCACAAATCGAGGCATCCGTCATGACCCGGGCGAGGTCGTCGAGTCTCAGCATTTCTTCGGCGACACCCCCGAGGGGCTGGTCGGCGGCGAGTCGGGCCAAGGCCTCCTCCTGACGGACCGTACCGATCCGGCAGGGGACACATTGTCCGCATGACTCGTCCCGGAAGAACTGGGCGATTCGTCTCAGCACCGGGCCGAAATCCGTCGTGTCGTCGAACACGATGACCGCCCCCGAGCCCAGACCGGTCTGAGCCGCGGTTGCACCCTCGAAGGTGAGCTCCATGTCGAGCGTGTCGGCGTCGACGAAGCTGCCCGCAGCCCCACCAACCAGGACCGCCCCAACGTCGTTCCCTTCGCGGACACCGCCGGCGAGATCGATCAGTTCTCTCAGAGTGGTCCCGAATGGAACCTCGAAGAGCCCGGGCCGGGCCACGTCCCCGGAGATGCAGAACAGCTTGGGGCCGGTCGACCTCTCGGTCCCGATGGAAGCGAATTCCTCGGCTCCCATGTCGAGCACGGCCAGGGCGGCCACCAGTGTCTCGATGTTGTTGACAGAGGTAGGTCTTCCGAAGACTCCCTTCTCGGTGGGGAATGGAGGCTTCTGCCTCGGCTCGCCCCGGTGCCCTTCGATCGAGGCGAAGAGGGCAGTCTCCTCGCCACATATGTAGGCGCCGGCGCCACGCCTGATCTCGATGTCGAAGTCGAAGCCGGCCCCGGCGACGTCGGTCCCGAGCAGACCGGCAGCACGGGCTTCGCCGACTGCAGCGGTCAGACGCCGCTCGGCCATCGGATACTCACCCCTCACGTAAGCGAAGCCCTTGGTGGCGCCGGTGACGAACCCGGCGATGGTCATCGCCTCGACCACTGCGAAGGGGTCGCCTTCCATCAGGATCCGGTCCTTGAACGTTCCCGGCTCCGACTCGTCGCCGTTGGCGATGATGTACTTC
>JALDXM010000121.1:0-6748 GCA_032155085.1 Actinomycetota bacterium
CTCTGGACAGAGTCGACGCCAAGGTACTGGACCGCACGGTGGCGGCGTACGCCGACCAGTGGAATGCCTTTGGCAACCCGGAGACCCTTGCTCACAAGGACTCGGTCCTACGCGCCCACTGCGAGGATGTGGGACGGGACCACACCCAGATCGAGCGAACCGTGGGTGGGAAGATCGTGATTCGGGACACCGAGTCGGAAGCGAAACGGGTGCTCGAAGACCTGATGGAGATCAACCGCACACCGATGGCCAATATCGACGGCGACCACACGTTCTGGGTAGGAACCGCAGACGAGATCACCGAGAGATTCATCGCCTATTGCGAGGTGGGGTTCAACACGGTGTTGGTAGAGATGCCTGCCCCCTACGACCGGGAGACCATGGAGAGACTGATCGACACGGTCAGGCCGGCGGTGGACGCCGCCTCCTGAGCCCGGCCACCACGCCGGCCGTCCGTCTCACCGGCCCCGGCGCCCTCGAACACGTTGACCTACCCATGCCGGAGCCGGGTGACGCTGAGGTCCTGCTCGAGGTCCTTGCGGTTGGCCTCTGTGGTTCGGACAGGCATTGGTATCGCGAGGGCGGAATTGGAGACGCCATCGTCGGGGATGGTCTCATCCTCGGTCATGAGTTCAGCGCCCTGATCGCGTCGGGGCCTGACCGGGGGCGGAGAGTCGCCGTCGATCCGGCCATCCCCTGCCAGGAATGCGATCAATGTGTTGCCGGACGGCCAAACCTCTGCCTCGACTTGCACTTTGCCGGCCACGGCATCGATGGGGCGTTGCGGCGTCACATGGTGTGGCCGGAGTGGTGCCTCGTCCCGCTTCCCGATTCGCTGTCCAACGAGCAGGGAGCCTTGCTGGAGCCACTTGGTGTTGCCCTCCACGCCATAGATCTGGCCGGCCCGATGGATGGGGCCTCACTGGGTGTCATCGGGTGTGGCCCGATCGGGCTTCTGCTGATGGCAGCGCTCCGGGACCTTGGCGTCGGGCGCATCGTCGCCACCGACCCCCTTCCACATCGACTCGAAGCCGCCGTCAAGTTCGGAGCCACCGACAGCGTGCCGGCACCCGATGATGGGGAGGACCTGGCAGACGATCCTCTCGTGGACACCCTCGATGTCGTCTTCGAGACTGCGGGCAGCGATGCCGCTCTCCACCGTGCTCTTTCGGCGGCCCGCCCCGGGGGCCGGGTGGTGCTGGTCGGCATACCCGACGGCGACCGGACGTCGTTCGTCGCCTCGCTGGCACGACGAAAGGAGCTGACCATCATGTTGTGCCGGCGGATGCTGCCCGGAGACCTGGCCCGAGCGGCGGTTCTGGCGGAGCGAGGCATCCCCGGGCTGGATCGGATGGTCACCCACCGTTTTGACCTGGGGCGGGTGAGCGAAGCGTTCGACACACTGGTTGAACAGCAGGGGATCAAGGTGATGGTGCTTCCCTGACGCACCGCAGCCTGGGGATGGATAACCTATGCAGGCAACGCTATGCTGACATTCGTATCCAGAGCCGCTGCCCCCGAGGTGACCCATGTGATGGGGCCATCCGACCCGGGTGCGCCGGAGGTGGCGGTTAGCTTGATGTCTCGATCCAGTTCGGACGGTCGTCCGGCGGGTGAAAGGGCTCCGAGGGTGCGCGAACTGATAGGGAGTGAGAGGTGACGTCTTCTCGTCCGGTCACCATGCAGGACATCGCCAAAGCGGCTGGGGTTTCGCAGTCGACGGTGTCGCGGGTGCTCAACGACACTCCGACCTCGGTCCCGATCGCTGCCGAGACGAGGGAACGTGTCCAGGAAGTGGCCCGACGCCTCGGCTACCGACCCAACCCGCTCGCCCGCGGACTCCGTGGTGCCCGAACGATGCTGCTCGGGGTGATCGTGAGGGAGATAACCGACCCGTTCTTCGCCATGGCAGTCGAGGCGGTGTCGACCGAAGCCCTTGCCCGCGGTTACAACGTCGTGCTGGGGAGCGCACATAGCAAAGCGGATGAGGCCATCGCCTTGAGGGCGGTGCTCGAGACGCGGCATTGCGACGCCATTCTCTTGCTTGGTGACATGAGGGATGAGCCCAAGTTCCTCGAGGACCTGCGTGCCTCGCAGACACCGATCATTGCTCTCTGGCACGGGAGCGAGCTCGAAGGTGTGCCCACGGTGAACATCGACAACCGCGCCGGTATGACGGCTGCGTTGGAGCATCTGTTCGATCTGGGTCATACCCGGATCGCCTTCATCGGTGGCCGGCCGCTTGGAGACATCAGGGAGCGTCGCACCGCGTATACCGATTTCCTGACCGAGCGCGGTCTCATCGCCCCTGAGGAATACGCACTGCATGTGAGCAACGATCCGGCCGGGGGCGATGCGGCCCTGCGCACCCTTCTCACCCTGGATCCGCCGCCGACCGCCGTCGTGTGCGCCACCGATCACCTGGCAACGGGTGTGCTCCATGCCGCAGCTGAACTGGGGATCGCCGTTCCCGGTGATCTCTCGGTGGTGGGGTTCGATGACATCCCGAGCTCCAGTTACACCGTCCCACCCCTGACCACCATCCACATGCCGGTCAGCGAGATGACCGCCGTTGCCGCCAGGCTGGCGATGGACGAGCCCGAGGATGGGGCCGCTCCGGTCGACAACGTGGTTCTGTCACCGAGCCTCGTAGTCCGCAAATCGACGGGCCCGGCGCCGGGCTGATGTCTGACGACCATGCTGACATCCGCCGTCTCGTGGCGAGTGCGAACAACGAGGTGGCCGCGGCGGGACTGGTGGTCCATGCCTTCGGCAATGCCAGCCAGGTCGACCGTGACGCCGGAGTCTTCGCCATCAAGCCAAGCGGGATCCCTTGTGAGCAGGTGACACCAGACGACATCGTCGTCGTCGCCCTCGACGACGGTGACGTGGTGTGGGGAGAGAACCGGCCGTCCTCGGACACGCCGACTCATCGCGCCATCTTCAACGGGATGGATCACATCGGTGGTGTGGTCCATACCCACTCTCGCTTCGCCACTGCCTGGGCCCAGGCCCGTGTCGCCATCCCTTGTCTGGGCACGACACATGCCGACCATTTCAAGGGGCCGGTCCCGGTCACCCGTCCCCTCTCTGACGAGGAGGTCGCCGGCGACTACGAGGCCAACACCGGTCGGGTCATAGTCGAGATGTATGGGCCCAACGGTCTCGACCCCGATGAGGCACCTGGGGCCCTGGTCGCCTCCCACGGGCCGTTTGCGTGGGGACCTGACGCCGCTGCCGCCGTGAAGATGGCGGCAGCGATGGAGGTGATCGCCGAGCTGGCATTGCACACACTCGCCATCGAGCCGGGCCGCCAAGCCATCGAGGAGTCGTTGCTGGAACGTCATTTCAGCCGGAAGCACGGGCCGATGGCCTACTACGGGCAGCCATGAGCGGGGAGGGCCGGGCCGTCGTTGGTGTTGACTTCGGGACCGAATCGGCGCGCGCCGTCCTGGTCGAGGTCGCCTCCGGACGAGAGCTCGCCTCAGCCGTGCACCGGTACCCGTCCGGCGTGATCGATCAGCGTTTGCCCGGCGACGGAGTGGCGCTCCCGCCCGACTGGGCGCTGCAGGATCCCGACGACTATCTCGAGGCGATGGGGGCCACGGTTCGCAGCGTTCTCGCCGAGAGCGGGATCGACCCTGCCGATGTCATCGGCATCGGTATCGACTTCACCGCCTGCACCATGCTCCCGGTCACCTCCGACGGCACCCCGTTGTGCCGGTTCGCGGAGTTTCGGTCCGAACCGCACTCCTGGGTCAAGCTGTGGAAGCACCACGCGGCGCAGCCTGAGGCCGACCTGATCAACGAGACGGCGGAGAAGCGAGGGGAGGGTTGGCTCGATCGATATGGACGGCGAACGTCATCGGAGTGGTTCTTCGCCAAGTCGCTGCAGATCCTGGACGAGGCACCCGGCATCTACTCCAGGGCGGACCGGCTGATCGAGGCAGCAGATTGGGTGATCTGGCAGCTGACGGGGGTGGAGACGAGGAACAGCTGCACCGCCGGCTACAAGGCGCTCTGGTCCAAACAAGAAGGCTTCCCCGAAAGCGACTTCTTCGCCGCCCTGGCGCCGGATTTCGCCAATGTCGTCGACGAGAAGATGTCGCGCCGGATTTCCAGCCCCGGCGAGCGCGCCGGTGTCATCAGCGCGGACGGAGCCGCCTTGACCGGTCTGAGGCCGGGCACGCCTGTGGCCGTCGCCAACGTCGACGCCCATGTGTCGGTTCCTGCGGCCACAGTGGTGACCCCGGGGTCGCTGGTAGCTGTCATGGGGACCAGCACCTGTCACCTGGCACTCTCCGACGTCGATCAGGTGGTGCCGGGCTTCTGTGGCGTGGTCGAGGACGGGGTGGTCCCGGGATTGTTCGGCTACGAGGCGGGCCAGGCGGCGGTGGGTGACATGTTTGCCTGGTTCACCGGTCTCATCTCAAAGCAGGACGGGCCGACCGCCGACCTTCATCGGTCCCTGGAAGATGAGGCAGGAAAGCTCGCTCCCGGGGAGTCGGGCCTCGTAGCCCTGGACTGGTGGAACGGGAACCGGTCCATCCTCGTGGACGCCGACCTCACCGGTTTGCTGATGGGGGCGACCCTGGCAACCGCACCCGGGGAGATCTACCGGGCGTTGCTCGAGTCGACCGTGTTCGGCACCAGGGTGATCATCGAGGCGCTCGAGGCCTCGGGCATTGGCGTCGAGAACATCGTGGCCTGTGGCGGTCTCCCCTTCCAGAACAAGCTCCTGATGCAGCTGACGGCGGACATCACCGGACGCCCGGTGAACGTTGCGGCATCTCAGCAGGCTCCGGCTCTCGGGTCGGCGATGTTCGCGGCGGTTGCCGCCGGCCCGGAGCTCGGTGGGTATGAATCGATCGTCGAGGCATCGAAGCGGATGGCGGGTCTTGGAGACGACGTCTATCTGCCCGACGCGGGGTCGAAGTCCACCTATGACGACCTGTATTCGATCTTCAAGGAGCTGCACGACACGATGGCGGAGCCGTCTTCGACCATGAGGAGGCTGCGGTCGGTGCAAGCCAGGACACGAGAGGCCACGACACGAGAGACGCGGGTGGTGCCGGCATGAAATCGCTCGAGGAATTCGAGGTTTGGTTCCTGACGGGGAGCCAGGGACTATATGGGGAGGACGTCCTCCGCCAGGTGGCCGGCAACTCGTCCGAGATCGCCGCTGGCCTCGACAAGGCCGAGGACATCCCGGTCCGCGTTGTCGCCAAGCCGGTCGTGTCCAGCCCCGAGGCAATCGAAGAGGTTTGCCGGCAGGCCAACTCCGATCCCAAGTGTGTCGGGCTCATTGCCTGGATGCACACTTTCTCCCCGGCCAAGATGTGGATCTCGGGTCTAACCGCGCTGGACAAGCCTCTGCTCCATCTACACACCCAGTTCAACCGCGACCTGCCCTGGGCCGAGATCGACATGGACTTCATGAACCTCAACCAGGCAGCCCACGGGGACCGTGAGTTCGGTTTTGTCCTCTCGAGGTTGAGAGTGGCCAGAAAGATCGTGGTCGGACATTGGCAGGACCCAAATGTGGCCTCCCGGATCGGTTCCTGGGCTCGGGCAGCGTGTGGTCGGCACGAGTCGCGAAACCTCAAGCTGGCTCGGTTCGGCAGCAACATGCGCCGGGTTGCCGTGACCGACGGTGATCGTCTCGAGGCCCAGGTCCGTCTCGGTGTTGCCGTCGACGGATTCGGCGTCGCCGACCTGGAGAGGGCGATGGGCGATGTCGACAATAGGGCCATTCACGAGCTGATCGTGGAGTACCACGACCTCTACGAAATGTCGCCGGAGCTGGCCCGAGGCGGAGACCGCCACGAGTCTTTGGTGGAAGCGGCGCGGATCGAGGCAGGCCTTCGCGCATTCCTCGATGAAGGCGGATTCAGGGCCTTCACCGACACCTTCGAAGATCTCGCCGGCTTGCCCCAGCTGCCCGGCATCGCCGTGCAACGCCTGATGGCAGAGGGATACGGCTTCGGGGCAGAGGGTGACTGGAAGACGGCCACCATGGTCCGGATCATCAAGGTGATGGGTGCCGGCCGCAGTGGCGGAGCATCGTTCATGGAGGACTACACCTATCACTTCGGCAAGGGCGGGACCAAGGTGCTCGGCGCCCACATGCTCGAGGTCTGCCCGTCCATCGCCGGGGGTCAGCCGTCGTGTGAGATCCATCCGCTGTCGATCGGTGGCAAACCCGACCCGGTTCGCCTGGTGTTCACTGCCCGAACCGGCCCGGCCGTGGTGGTGGGTTTGATGGACCTCGGAAACCGCTTCCGTATCGTGGCCAACGAGGTGGAGCTGGTCGAGCCTGACGAGCCTCTGCCCAACCTGCCGGTGGCGCGGGCGGTCTGGAAGCCACTGCCCGACTTCGAGACGTCGGCCGCCTCGTGGCTGCTGGCCGGCGGATCACACCACACCTGTCTCAGCCTGGACGTGGACCTCGAGGTCTTGACCGATTTCGCCGACATGTCAGGCGTAGAACTGGCTGCGATCAGCGCCGACACCAGCTTCGCCTCGTTCGAGCGTGAGCTGCGCTGGAACCAGGCGTATCACCATCTGATCGCCACTCCTTGAGTCGAAGGGCCTGCTCGGTTCGACCGTTGAAAATTTTCCAAAAGGTTGACTACGTTTGACAGCATTCCCTTGTATGCATAGGATTGCACTAAGGAGATGGCTAAGGGAGCGCTGATCGCGGGCCGCATGACTCTGGGCCTCACCATCCCCGCCGGTTACGGCCTGG
>JALDXM010000122.1:0-6737 GCA_032155085.1 Actinomycetota bacterium
CCCCCCCCCACGACGAGAGGGACAGGCAACAGGCCGGCGAGGTCCCGTTCAGTGCCGACCGCCACCGGAAGCGCGGTGGGGTGAATGCCTGCGGTCTCCCCGCCGAGCCTCCTATCGATCTCCTTGACCAGACGATCCGGCTCTGACCCCATTTCCTCGAACTCGGTCGCCCCACAGTTGGGGCAAGGCCCGGCAGTGCGGCCGCAGCGACGGCATGCAGGCTCGCGTCCGAGGCGAGAGCCGCATTCCTGACAGATCCGGACCCGCCGACAGCTCTGGCAGCGCATCGATGAGTCACCCGCCCTGCGATGGGTGAAGACGAAGCTGCGCCGGCCGGAAGACACCGATGCCCGCAGGGCGGCAATCGTCCGATCAGACAAGAGCCCGGAGCCGGGTGGATCCGGTCGTCGGTCGACGACCTCGACCAGGGGCCATGCCCGGTTGCCTGGACGGACGATCTCAGCCCCCGAAGCCAGAACTTCGAGGGACGGGGTGGGCCCTATGAAGACGACCGAGAAGCCTTCCAGCCGGGACCTGGTCATCAACACGTCCCTGACGTGAAGGGTCGGTGTCTGGCGGTCTTTCATCGCCCTCCGACCTTCCTCGAGGACGACGGCGAGAGCCAGGTGAGGGATATGCCACGTGGCGATGCGTGGCGACCCGATGACCAGACGTCCCGGTCCCTGAACCTCGGTCCATGCTTCAGTCAGGTCCCGGGCGACCTCACCGGCGGCAACGATCGGCTCCAAGCCCTGCCGCCTTGCCTGATCCCCGATCAGATTGGCCTCGGCCTCGGTTGCGACGACCACCATGACCGATCGCTCCCCTTCGAGGATCGGGAGAAGTGCGTCCAGCCAACCGAATTCTTGCCAGCTGCCGACCACCACGGCAGCCGGCCGACGTCGCCCTGTCGCAATCTGACGCGTGATGTCGAGGAGGGGGTGGCTCGTAGGGGGGCCCGAGACGTGTGCTGCCGGCTTCTCCGGGATCGGGGACACCGGGAGGTTGGGAGGGGCGGCCCTTTCCAGCAATACGGAGACGGGGGCGACATAGTGGGTGGCCGCCCACTGCAGCGTCTTGAGCAGTCCCGCGTCGTACACCGGGACCTGGCTCGAGACGGACGTCAAGTCCTTCAGGGCGCCTTCCCGATCATCGGCCAGTTCGACGACGAAACCGCGGCTCTTCCGGCCCGATAGCGGGACCCGGACGATGGAGCCCACCTGGACAAGATCGCGGAGTGGCTCGGGTATCGAGTACCAGAATCCGTTGTCGACCGCGAAGGTGGGGACACTCGGGACGACGCGAGCCGCGGAGCGACTCAGAGACCGGCCGCCCCCTTGAGGGCGTCGACCATGTCGAGACGCTCCCAGGAGAACTCAGGCCGGCCGAAATGACCGTAGGCAGCGGTCGCTCCGAACACCGGTTTCCTCAACTGCAAATTGTCGATGATCGAGGCGGGACGGAAGTCGAACACTTCCTGGATCACATTCTCGATCTTTTCGGGAGCCACCTGCTCGGTGCCGAAAGTCTCGACATGGATAGAGAACGGCTCAGCCTGGCCGATGGCGTAGGAGAGCTGGATCTCGGCCTTGCTGGCCAACCCCGATGCGACCAGGTTCTTGGCCGCCCACCGCGCCCCGTATGCGGCTGATCGGTCGACCTTGGTGGCGTCCTTGCCGGAGAACGCGCCGCCACCGTGGCGGGCGTAGCCGCCGTAGGTGTCGACGATGATCTTGCGTCCGGTGAGACCGGTATCCGCGACTGGGCCGCCGACCTCGAAGCGTCCAGACGGGTTGAAGATGAAGCCGATGTGAGGGTCGAGCATGTCCTCCGGGATGACCGCAGCCACCACAGCGTCGAACACCTCCTGCCGCATCTCTTCCTGATCTTTGTCAGGGGCGTGATGGGCTGAGATCAACACCTTCTCTACCGCGACGGGACGGGTGCCCTCATACCGAACCATCACTTGCGTCTTCCCGTCGGGGCGGAGATATTCGAGCTTGCCCGTCTTCCTTACCTCGGTGAGACGCTCCGCCATTCGATGGGCGAGTTGGATCGGAAGTGGCATCAGCTCGGTCGTCTCGTCTACTGCGAAGCCGAACATCAACCCCTGGTCACCTGCTCCGAGCTCCCGGTCGACGCCATCGGAGATGTCCGGGCTCTGCGGCTGAACTCGATGCTGGATCTCGAGGTCACCTGCGGCGAATCCTGGATCGAAGCCGTCGTAGCCAATTCTGCGCACCGTCTCGTCGACGATCGAGGCAACATCGAGCTTGGCACCTGAGATCTCCCCGCCGACGATGGCGAGACGGGTCGTGACGAATACCTCACACGCGACGCGGGCCATCTCGTCCTCAGTGACGGCGGCATCGAGCACTGAATCGGAAATAGCGTCGGCGACCTTGTCAGGGTGGCCTTCGGTGACCGACTCCGAGGTGAAATACCAGGTTCTCATGTGGGGGCGAGATTAACCCTGTCCACCGATACCAGCAGCCACCCGATCCATGATCTGTTCGGCCACATCCCGCTTGGCCAGAAGTGGCAGCTCTTCGGTTTCCCCGTTACGACCGATGAACACGACCCTGTTGGTGTCGGTCCCAAAACCCGATCCCGGCTCGGTGACGTCGTTGTAGACCATCAGGTCGACGCCTTTGTTCCGGGCCTTTTCCATGGCTCGATCCACACCACCTGTTTCGGCGGCGAAGCCAACGGTGAACGACGCGCTCTCCCTGGCCACCACCGAGGCCAGGATGTCCGGTGTGGGCTTCAGTTGGATCGAGTCGAGCCCGTCGGCCCTCGCGACCTTGGTTTCCGAGACATCGGCCGGCCTGAAATCGGCCACCGCCGCCGACATGATCGCTATCTCGGCATCCACCCCCTCCACAGCGCCCAGCATCTCCTCGGCCGTCTCCACCCGGATCACCTTTGTTGCGGGGTGGACGGGGAGGTCGGATGTCGTGACCAGGGTCACGTCATAGCCACGGCTCGTAGCCACGTCAGCAATTGCATGGCCCATCTTCCCCGACGACCTGTTTCCGATGTAACGGACCGGATCCAAGGGCTCGCGCGTCCCGCCGGCGGTTATCAGGACCTTTCGTCCCTTGCCCTCAGCGCCGAGTAGCCCGGTTGCCGCGGCCACGATCTCTTCCGGCTCGGCCACGCGCCCGATACCGCTGTCGCCACCGGCCAGCGCTCCCTCCTCGGGACCGACCATGTGGTAACCGAACTCCTTCAGCGTGGCGAGGTTGCGCACCGTCGCCGGGTGCTCCCACATCTCGGTGTGCATGGCGGGCGCGATCAGGACCGGGCTCGTCGTGGCCAGCACCGTGGCGGAGACAAGGTCATCTGAGATCCCGTTGGCGATCCTTCCCAGCGTGGCGGCAGTGGCGGGAGCTATGACGACAAGGTCGGCCCATCGGGCCAGTTCGGTGTGGGGCGAGACGAGCTCGGCACCGAAGAGCCCGGTGAAGGGAGTTTCACCGGTGATGGCGGCAAAGGTCTGAGGACCGATGAACTCGAGCGCGGACTCAGTCATCTCGACACGGACGACGGCGCCTGCTTCTACGAGACGACGGGCCAGATAGGCGGACTTGTAGGCAGCGACCCCGCCGGTGACACAGAGAAGGACGCGGCGGCCCCTCAACATCACTCTTCGACGGTGTCGACCGAGACCTTGCCTTCGGCGATCTCCTCCATGGCGATCGTCAACGGCTTGCGCGACAGCGAATGCACCTGGGGTGGCACGAACTCGCCGTATCCAACGCCAAGCTGATGGAAATATCCGTTGATCTGCCGGGCCCTTCGGGCCGAGACGACAACGGTGGCAAAGCGATTGCCGATCTGGTCGATGACCTGTTCGATCTTCATGGAGTTCCTCAGGGGAAGGGGGAAAGACCCAGATTACCCGATCAGCGGGCGGTAATCAGCCCCTCCACCTCCGAGATGGCCTCATCCAGGTTGTCGTTCAGGATGATGTGATCGAACAACTCGGGGGCCTCGGCTATCTCGGACTCCGCAATTGCCAGGCGATCCTCGATGTCTTCCTCCGAAGTATCCCCACGGCGCCGCAGCCGTCGCTCCAGCTCCTCGAGGCTGGGTGGGGCTATGAAGAACATGACTGCGTCGGGCATTCGCTCCCGGACCTGACGCGCTCCCTGTATCTCGATTTCGAGGAGGATGTCCCGTTTGTCGTCCAGTGTCTCCTGGATGGGAGCTGCCGGTGTCCCGTAGTACCGATTGTTGTAGACGGCCCACTCGAGCAGCTCTTTGTTTTCGATCATGGCCTCGAAATCCCGCCGCGAGATGAAGTTGTAGTGGACCCCATGACGCTCCCCCGGGCGGGGCAGCCGGGTGGTGGCGGAAACTGAGAATTCGAGCCCGAGACGTTCGATCAGCTCTTTGACGATGCTCGACTTGCCCGAGCCAGACGGTCCCGAGACGACCAGGAGCCGGCCGGTCACTTAGTGGCCCACTAGGAGAACTCGGCTAGGAGAGCCTCTTTCTGCTTGCCCCCCAGACCCCTGATCCTGCGGTTCTCGGCGATGCCGAGTGTCTCCATGAGCCTCTTCGCCTTGATCTTCCCGGTTCCCGGCATCGAAGCGATCACCCGCTCGACTTTCAGGCCGGCGAGGATGTCGTCGGTCTCCGCCTCTGCGAACAGCTCCGAGAGACGAAGCGATCCGGTCTTGAGCAGCTCCTTCTTCTCGGCACGGACTCGTCGTGCCTCGGCTGCCTTGGCCAGTGCGGCTGCTCTTTGCTCGTCCGTCAGTTGCGGTGGTTGCGCCATGTCCCTCATCTCCGTCGACCCCGCGACACTAACCAGCCGCCGACGGTGGAGCGGTCTGAACCGCGCTTTCCATCTCGTGTCTGATCGCCCGGGCTGCTTCTGCCGGGTCAGCAGCGGCAGTGATGGGACGGCCCACCACGAGAAGATCGGCACCGGCTTCTATCGCGGCTTGGACCGTTGCGACACGCTTCTGGTCGCCCGCCTCCACGCCGGCGGGCCTGATGCCCGGTGTGGCCACCAATAGGCCCAGATCGAGGCCCCTGACTCCCGAAGCCTCGGAAACGGCGCACACGACCCCCTCAGCGCCGGAGGCCGCGGCGAGCCGGGCCAGCTCCTGAACCTGCGATGAGACGTCCCTGTCCACGCCGATCGTGGTCAACGAGGCTTGGTCCAGCGACGTCAGCACGGTGACTCCCAGGACGCCGGCACCGTTCGAACCTGATCGCAGCGCATCGCCGGCCACCTTCATCATCTCCCCGCCCCCTGATGCATGGACGGTGACCCACCGGGCCCCTAACTCCCCGAGGCGACCGGCCGCCCTCTCGACTGTGTTCGGGATGTCGTGGAGCTTGGCGTCGACGAAGATCGGAGCGCCCAGCGAGGCTACGTCCTCGACTATTGCCGGGCCCTCGCCCATGAGCAGCTCGAGGCCGACCTTGAAGCCGCCGACATGAGATCGAAGGATCTCGGCGAGACGCATCGCCTCGGCCCGGGTGGGCACGTCGAGCGCAGCCAGAAGTGTGCTCACCAGGGCCGCACCCCTCCTACGAGCTCGCTCACGGCGGTGCCGCGCTTGTCCAGCTCGTGGCTGAGCTCACGGACGATTCGGCTCCCAGCTCGGGGGTTGGCGAGCAGCGCCGTGCCGATGGCGACCGCGGATGCTCCGGCCAGGAGGTATTCGACGACGTCTGAGCCCGTGGTCACTCCCCCGCAACCCACGATCGGTGTCCCGGGGAGGGCCCTGGTCACTTCGTAGACACAGCGAAGAGACACCGGCTTCAAACCGGGACCGCTGTAGCCACCCACGCCACCGCTGAGCAACGGCCGTCCCGCGTCGACGTCGATGCCGAATCCCAGCAACGTGTTGGTCAAGGTGAGAAAGGCGGCTCCTGCCTCCAGGCAAGCCGAGGCCACACCGACAACGTCGTCGGCATTGGGCGACAACTTGGCGCCGACCGGGACCTCGGCGGTCGAAACGACAGCCGCGATGACCTCCGCCGATCGAGCTGGGTCGAGAGAGAACATCCGCCCGTCATCGAGATTGGGACAGGACAGATTGACCTCTATCACCGGCACCCCGACCGATATGAGGCCTTTGGCCACAATGGCGAACTCGTCCGGTGATTCACCAACAGCTGAGCCCCACACAGGGATGTCGAGTGTGGGCAGGATCGGGCCCATCTTCTCCACCCAGGCCTCGATGCCCGGGTTCTGGATGCCAATCCCGTTCAGCATGCCAGGGCCTGCCGGGGCGAGGCGAGGGGCCGGCCTCCCCGGCCACTCCATGGGAGCCACCGACTTGGCCACCGCGGCCCCGAAAGGGGCGACGTCGGCCACCGAGGCCCACTCCCACACCGACCCGACCGTGCCCGAAGCGGCGATGAGCGGGCTGCGCAGCTCGATTGGCCCGAGACGGGCCCTCAGCCGATCCGATGCCATTCCTGGAGGCTCCTTGGCCGCTGGATGGCGCCCGGCCCTGCCCTGAGGCTGCGGGCCACGGCGAGACCGCCCTGGATCGTGGTCACACAGGGGATGGCATGGCTCCGTGCCGCGATTCGGATCGTCTTGCCGTCCGAACGGGCTTTGCCGCCACGCGGCGTGTTGATCACCAGATGGATCTCGCCGTCCTCGAGGCGTTGCCCGATGTCTCTCGGGCCTTCCCCGACCTTGTGGACGGGCTCGGCGTCGATGGCGTAATGCTTGAGATAGCGGGCGGTGCCGTGCGTCGCCA